>NZ_JBFAXR010000022.1:0-83986 GCF_040680895.1 Streptomyces sp. NPDC051940
GTCGTACGCCACGTCCACCCCGGCGATCAGGCGCGCGTCGCCGGGGCCGGGACCGGGGTCGGTGTTCCGCCGTCACGGGGGTGCGGCGGAAGCCGTCCGCCACGTCCCTCCCGGGAGGGACGCGCCAAGGTCCCTCGCAGGAAGGATTCCGGCTGGGGGCCGCCGGCCGTAGGCTCCAGGCCACATGCGCGTCAAACGGGGTGGGCTGATGGGCAGAGGTGCGCGTACGCGCGTACGCGGGGCGGGGGTCGCCGAGACGGCGGGGTACCTCGCCGCCGCGCTGATCATCGTGGGCGGCGGCGCCCTGCTGGCCAAGCCGACGCCCATCCTGAACTGGATCGTCGGCCCCGCCCTGACCGTCGTGTGCGTCGGTCTCATCGGCGGCGCCGCAGAGCGCCGCCGGAGGCGCCGCGGCGAGGCCGGGGAGGACGCCGAGTGAGCTGGGCGGCCCACGAGCTCGAGAGCTACATCCTGCACCGGCACACCAGGACCCAGGTCTCGTACCTGGCGATACTCGTCGGCTGCCTCAGCCCCGACATGCTCACCAAACTCCCGGTCTACGGCCTGGAGATCGGCAGCCTGGTCATCAGACCCGAGCACCCCTGGGAGTACCACCGCGGCTGGCCGGGCGTCGGCCCCACGCACTCCCTGATGTACGCCGTACTCCTCGGCCTGCTGGTGCTGTGGCTGTTCAAGAGCCGGGAATGGGCCCTCGGCCTGTTCATCGGCACCGCCGCGCACGTCCTCACCGACTGCTTCGACAGCGTCGGCGTGATGCTCTTCTTCCCGTTCACCGAGCAGCACTACACGACCGGGATGTGGGCGTACGCCGCCCAGGCCGGGAGATACGGCGACGCCGCCGCGTACTACGGCAGCCTGGGCCTGGTCTGGGACCTGTTCTGGCTGGCCGTGCTGCTGCTCAACTGGCGCTCGCTGCGCTCCTCGTACTTCTTCGAGAAGGTCGCGCCGGGCGACCCCGCGTGGGCCTGGCTGCGCGAGCGCGCGCACGCCCCCGACCGGGTGCTGCTCGCCCTGTACCGCTGCTACTTCGTCTACGGTGCCTGCCGGATCTTCGGCTGGACGCTCTGGGCGCACGGCCGCCAGGGCGCCCCGATGGACTGGGGCTGGAACGGCCCGTACTGGGTGGACAAGGCCACCGTCGAGCAGACCGGCGGACTGGAGCTGCTGGGGACCAGCGTCACCGGCTTCACGGGGCTCGTCGTCACCTGCTGGCTGCTGTGGCTGGCCGCCGGCCGCAGGCTGTGGCTGCGGACCCCGCCGTACGCCCCCGCCGAACCGGAGCCCGTGGCGGTGCCCGCGCCCCGGGAGCCGCTGGAGGCGAAGAGCGCGGAGCGCTCGTGAGGGCGCCGCGGACCCGGGCGGGGGACGTCGCCGGCTACGCGGTGGCCGTCGCGCTCCTGGTCGGCGGCGGGGCGGTCTTCACCCGGGCGATCCTGACGTTCAACCGCGGCCCGGCGCTCGCGGTGGCGGCGATCGTGCTGGTCGGGTGGGGTGTGGACCGGCTGCTGGGGCGGCGGGGCCGCGCCGCCCAAGCGGAGGACGACGCCGACGCCGGGACCCGGTCCGGAGACGTTCCCGCCGGGCGGGAATACGGCACGGGGGATGAGCGTTGAGCTGGGCAGCGCACGAGCTGGAGAGTTACATCCTCCACCGGCACACGCGGACCCGCGTCTCGTACCTCGCGGTCCTCCTCGGCTGCTTCCTGCCCGACATGGGCACGAAGGGCACGGTCTACGGCTTCTCCGTCGGCAGCTACAGCTTCAGGCCCGAGCACGCCTGGGAGTACCACCGCGGCTGGCCGGGTGTCGGCTTCACCCACACCCTGGCCTGGGGCGTCGTCGTGGCCCTGCTCGTCCTGTGGATCTTCCGCAGCCGGGAGTGGTCCCTCGGCCTGCTGATCGGCACCTGGGCCCACGTGCTCACGGACTGCTTCGACAGCGTGGGCGTGATGCTCTTCTTCCCCTTCACCACGCAGCACTACTCGACGGGGATGTGGGCGTACGCGGCCCAGGAGGGCCGCTACGGCGACGCCGCGGCGTACTACGGCAGCCTGGGGCTCGTCTGGGACCTCGGCTGGCTGGCGGCGCTGGCGTACAACTGGCGGGCGCTGACCCCCCGGTACTTCTTCAAGTCGGTCTACCCGACCGATCCGGCGTGGAGTTGGCTGCGCCACCGGGCGCGGCTCTCCGACCGCTTCCTCATGGCGCTGTACCACGCGTACTTCCTGTACGGGGCGTGCCGGATCTTCGCCTGGACGATCTGGGCGCAGACCTCCGAGGACGCACCCATGGACTGGTCCTGGGGCGGGCCGTACTGGGTGGACAAGGCGACCGTCGACCACCCCGCGCCGCTCGAACTCGCGCAGACCACGCTGCTCGGGGCCACGGGGCTGCTGGTGTCGTGCTGGCTGCTGTGGCTGGCGGCCGGCCGCCGGCTGTGGCTCTCGGCCCCGCCGTACGAGCCGCCCCGTGTTACGCTGCCGACAGCGCGGTCGAACGCGGAGGTCTCCTCCGGCTCCCGCGCGGATTCCCTCGACGCCCCGTCGTCGTAGCGGGCTTCGCCCCCTCTCTTCACCCTCTGCACCGCTCAGGCCCGGCGCCGGTCGCCCCGCCCCGACGCGGTTCACCGCCCGCCCGCACCCGCCGGCAGCAGCTGATGCGCCCGGCGCCCGCGGACGGAGCTCCGGCAGCCGTGCGCTGCCCCCATCCCTCATCTCCGAAAGGAAGCGGTCACCATGACCAGCACACTCACCGAACCCCAGCACACCGACCAACTGACAGCCGTCTCCGGCATCTTCGACACCACCACCGGCGGCGCCGGCGTCATCCGGACCGACGGGTACCAGCCCGCACCCGGCGACGTCCACGTCCCGCCGAACACGGTGCGCACGTACGGACTCCGCCGCGGCGACACGGTCCAGGGCACCGCAGCCCGCAAGGGCGGCCGGGGCAAGCAGCCCGCCCTGGCGCACGTCGACACCGTCAACGGACTCCCCCCGGGCGGGAAGCGGCCCAGGTTCGACGACCTCACGCCGCTGTACCCCGAGCAGCGGCTGCGGCTGGAGACCACCCCCGACCGGATCACCGGCCGCATCATCGACCTCGTGTCGCCCGTCGGCAAGGGACAGCGCGGCCTGATCGTCGCCCCGCCGAAGACGGGCAAGACCATGGTTCTGAAGGAACTCGCCCAGGCGGTCCGGCTGAACCACCCGGAGGCACTCCTCATGGTCGTCCTCCTCGACGAGCGCCCGGAGGAGGTCACCGACATGCGCCGCTCCGTCGGACCGGGCGCGGAGGTGCTCTCCTCGACCTTCGACCGCTCGCCCAAGGAGCACACCGCCCTCGCCGACCTCGCCGTGGAGCGCGCGAAGCGCCTGGTGGAGCTCGGCCACGACGTGGTGATCCTGCTCGACTCCCTGACCCGGCTCTGCCGGGCGTACAACAACAGCGCCGCCCCCGGCGGCCGCACCCTGAGCGGCGGCGTCGACGCGGCCGCCGTACGCCACCCGAAGCGCATCTTCGGCGCCGCGCGCAACACCGAGGAGGGCGGCTCCCTGACCATCCTGGCGACGGCCCTGGTGGAGACGGGCTCCCGCGCCGACGAGTACTACTTCGAGGAACTGAAGTCCACCGGCAACATGGAGCTGCGGCTCGACCGCCTGCTCGCCGAGAAGCGCGTCTTCCCGGCCGTGGACGTCGCCCCCTCCGGCACCCGCCGCGAGGAGCTGCTGCTGCACGAGGCCGAGCTGGCGGTCGTACGGAAGCTGCGCCGCGTCCTGCACGACCGGGACACCGTCCAGGCCCTGGAGCTGCTGCGCGACCGGGTCCGCCAGACGGCGAGCAACGCGGAGTTCCTCCGGAAGATCGACCTGAGCACGGCGGCCTGAGCCGGCCGGTCCTGGAAACCCGGCCCGGGACGGCCGCCGAAGAATCTCCTGGAGATCCCTCCCGGCGATGTAGAGAACGCGACTCCCGCTCCGTCCTTGCGTTGAAAGGCCCCGTGAGGGGTCCACACGAGCCGGGGAGAACCGCCATGACGAAGCTGCTGCAGGACAAGACCGCCATCGTGTACGGGGCCGCCGGGAACGTCGGCTCGCACATCGCCCGGGCCTTCGCCCGCGAGGGCGCCCGCGTCTTCCTCGCCGGCCGCACCCCGGCGAAGGTGGAGGCGCTCGCCAAGGAGATCGAGGCCGAGGGCGGCCGGGCGCACGCGGCGCGGGTCGACGCCCTGGACAAGGAGCAGATCGCCGCGCACGCGGCCGAGGTCGTCGACGCCGCGGGGCGGATCGACATCTCCGCCAACGCCATCCAGTACATGACCGTCATGCAGACGACCGGGCTGACCGAGCTGGCCCTGGACGACTTCCTCGCGCCCGTCCGCACGGCGGCCGCCACCCACTTCCTCACCGCCACCGAGGCCGCCCGGCACATGACCGCCCAGGGCGGCGGCACCATCCTCACCCTCTCCACCACCGCGGCCCGCCTCTCCGGCCGCGACCAGGGCCGCCACACCACCGGCGGGTTCAGCGTGGCCTGCGGCGCGGTCGAGACGCTGACCCGGCAGCTGGCCGCCGAGCTGGGCCCGCAGGGCGTGCGCGTGGTCTGCCTGCGCCCCGACGCGCTCCCGGAGACCTGGCCGGGCGAGCCGCCGGCCGGCATCCGCGCGTACATGGAGGAGGGCACCGCGCTGCGCCGGATGCCGACGCTGGCGCAGGTCGGCGACACGGCCGCGTTCGTGGCGTCGGACCGGGCCGGGGCGATGACCGGGACGGTCGTGAACCTCAGCTGCGGGTCGGCGGTCGACTGATGGCGTACGGCAGTGATAGGCACGGCATCACGATCAATCGATGGGAGCGCCCCATGACCCGGTATCTGCTCACCGTGAACTACGACGGCGGCATCTTCGACATCCCCATGGACCAGTGGGCGCCCGAAGACGCGATGGCGCACATGGACTACTACCGCGTCCTGAACGAACAGCTCACCGAGAGCGGTGAACTGGTCGGCGGTATCGCCCTCACCAGCCCCGAGGTGGCGAAGATCGTCACCGCGGGCGAGGCCGGGCGGACGCCGGTGGTCACGGACGGCCCGTACGCCGAGTTCAAGGAGTGGCTGGCCGGCTACCAGATCATCGACGTCGAGTCCGAGGAGCGCGCCCTGGAGATCGCGGCCATGGTCTCCCGCGTCCCCGGCCCCGGCGGCGTACCCACCGAGCAGCCCATCGGGGTCCGGCGGGTGATGGACGACGCGGACGTCGCCGCGATGCTGCCGGAGATGTGACCCGTGCCCATCGGTGACCGGGCCCTGGAGGACCTGCTGCGCGAGCTGGCGCCGCAGGTCCTCGGTGTGCTGGCGCGGCGGTACGGGGACTTCGCCGCGGCCGAGGACGCCGTACAGGAGGCGCTGCTGGCCGCCGCGCGGCACTGGCCCGACGAGGGCGTGCCCGGCAACCCGCGCGGCTGGCTGATCCAGACCGGGGCGCGCCGGCTGCTCGACCAGCTGCGCAGCGAGCAGGCGCGGCGGCGGCGCGAGGCGGAGGTCGCGGCGCTCGAGGTGCCGGGCGCCGAGGCGTACGACCGCGACGACACGCTCACCGTGCTGTTCCTGTGCTGCCATCCCTCGCTGACGCCCGCCTCGCAGATCGCGCTGACGCTGCGCGCGGTCGGCGGTCTGACGACGGCGGAGATCGCGCGGGCGTTCCTCGTCCCCGAGGCGACGATGGCGCAGCGCATCAGCCGGGCGAAACAGCGGTTGCGGGACGCGGAGTTCCGGCTGCCGGAGCCGGCCGAGCTGCCCGATCGGCTGCGGTCGGTGCTGCACGTGCTGTACCTCGTCTTCAACGAGGGGTACGTCGGCACGTCCGGAGACACCCTGCAGCGCGTCGAGCTGTCGCAGGAGGCGATCCGGCTGACCCGGACGGTGCGGGCCCTGGTCGGCGCGGACGGTCCCGCGGACGCCGAGACGGCGGGCCTGCTGGCGCTGATGCTGCTCACCGACGCCCGGCGCCCGGCCCGTACGACCGCCGACGGCGAGCTGGTGCCGCTGGACGAGCAGGACCGCTCGCTCTGGGACCGCGCGCTGCTCGCGGAGGGCGTCGCGCTGATCGACGACACGCTGGGCCGCGGCGCGGTCGGCGAATACCAGCTGCAGGCGGCGATCGCGGCGGTGCACGCGCGGGCGGCGGGGCCCGCGGACACGGACTGGCGGCAGATCGCGGCCCTGTACGACCTGCTGGAGCGGATGACCGGCAGCCCGGTCGTCGCGCTCAACCGGGCCGTCGCGGTGGCGATGGCGGACGGCCCCGAGGCGGGGCTGAAGCTGCTGGAGGACCTCGACGGCCGGCTGGCGGACAGCCACCGGGTGGAGGCGGTCCGGGGCCATCTGTACGAGCGCGCGGGCGACACGGCCGCCGCGGTCCGCAGCTACCGCGCGGCGGCCGCCCGTACGCCGAGCACCCCGGAGCGGCGCTATCTGCTGGCGCGGGCGGCGCGCCTGGTGGGGTAGCTCAGGACTCCAGGACGCCCGTGCCCAGCAGCGTGAAGAGCAGCACGCCGACCACGATGCGGTACACGACGAAGAGGTTGAAGTTGTTCTTGGCGACGTAGCGCAGCAGCCAGGCGATCGAGGCGTACGCGACCAGGAACGACACCACCGTGCCGACGATCAGCGGGGCGGCGCCGACGTTGCCGCCGACGGCGTCCTTCAGCTCGTAGATCCCCGCGCCGGTCAGCGCGGGCAGGCCGAGGAAGAACGACAGCCGGGTCGCCGCGACGCGGTCCAGGCCCAGCAGCAGACCGGTCGACATCGTCGCGCCGGAGCGGGAGAAGCCCGGGAAGAGCAGCGCGAGGATCTGCGAACCGCCCACGAGCATCGCGTCCTTGAGCGTGGTGTCGTCCTCGCCGCGCTTGAGCGAGGCGTACCGGTCGGCGGCGTACATGATGCCGCTGCCGACGATGAGCGAGCCGGCGACCACCCACAGCGAGGCGAGCGGCCCCTCGATCAGCGGCTTCGCCGCGAGCCCCACCACGACGATGGGGATGGTCGCGTAGATGACCCACCAGGCGAACTTGTAGTCGTGGCCGGTCCGTTGCTCCTTGTCCCGGATGCCGCGCCCCCAGGCGGTGGTGAACCGCACGATGTCCTTCCAGAAGTACACCAGCACGGCCGCGATCGCCCCGACCTGGATCACCGCGGTGAACGCGACGACCGACTTGTCGTCGACGTCGATCCCCATCAGCCCCTCGGTGATCTTCAGATGACCGGTGGACGACACGGGCAGGAACTCCGTCACCCCTTCCACGACCCCCAGGATGACCGCTTCCCCGACTCCGATCGCGCTCACGTGCCCCAGCTCTCCTCGCGGTGGTAGGTACGGGGGCACAGCCTATGAGTTCCACCGACGACTCCGAACCTGACGAAAGTCATGCACCCCCTCTGCCGATGGTCCTCCGGCCCACCCCACGCAACCGCAACCACCGCCCCGGCGGCCTGTCCTCCCGTGAAACGGCTGCGGATCGCAACGCACACATGGCTCGGCACACTGCTGTCGTCGCTGTACGGCGGAGCCGTCGCGTACGCGGCCCGGGCGCTCGCGGTCCGGGCCCGGGAGTTCTGCGGGGTCGGCTCCTCGTGTGCCTGACGTCGCTCCGGCCGGCCCGGGTGCTCTTCGCGAGTCAGGGAATGGTGAACAGCCCCGTCCTCACGTCCGGCGGACCACCTCCGCCGCGCCGGCCTGCAGGGCCGCTATGCCCAGCAGGAGCGCCGCGGGTGTGACCGCGGGGGCCAGGAGGCCCGTGGCGCCCGCGCCCGCCGCGGCGGCCGTGACCTTCAGGCCCGCGCCCAGCGTGAAGACCTGCGGGCGCACCTGAGGCGGGGCGTGGTCCGCGCGGATGCGCAGCGTGGCGGCGAGGAGGGGCCCGTCGAAGGCACCGGCGACGGCGAACAGCAGCGCACACCCCGCAAAGGGCTCACACACCGCCGCCCCGGCGAGGGCGACCCCAGTACCGGCCAGGCTGCCGCCCGCGACCCCCCGCGGCGTGACCCTCTCCGGCAACCGCGCGGCCCCCAACGCCCCGACAAGCGCCCCAACGGCGAACACGACCATCAGCACACCCCCGCCCCCCGGATACCCCCGCGCATCCTCCACCTGCACAGCGGTGAGCGTGAGCCCTCCAACCCCGAGAAACGCGAGGGTGGTCCCGGCGGTGATACCCCGCAGCGGCCGGATACGCCAGAGGGCCCGAAGGGCGGCGGTGCCGGGGCGCGGGGCGGGGGCCCCGGCCTGGGTGGCGCGCGGAGACTGCAAGCCAGGGCCCTGATCGACCACCTCGTCCCGTGCGGACTGCGGTCCTCCCGCCTCGGGGGCGCGCCCCCGGTCCACAGCCTGTGGGTTCTGTGGGCGACCGGCCCGTGAGGCGTGTGGGGCGGTGGGCCCGATCCCAGCCTGTCCGGCGTTTGAGGACGAGCGCCGCAGGCGCGATGCGGCCGCAGGCCGAGCGGGGGTCCGGGGGCGGAGCCCCCGGAACAGCCCGCCCGGCGTTTGAGGGCTGAGGCGCGAAGCGCCGAATCGCGCCGCAGGCGCCGACGCAACCGCACGCGCCGACGCAACCGCACGCGCCGACGCCACCGCAGGTACGAGCACGCGATCGAGCGACACCATCACCCCCGCCGCCCCAGCGGCGAACGCAGCCAGAAGCCATCCCGCCCCCGACGCCCCCACAAGGCCCGCGACCCCCGCGACAACCCCGGGCCCACCCACAGACGCCACGTTGTACGTGACCGCGTCCAGCGCGAACGCCCGCCGCCCACCCCCGGGCGCTAGCCCGGCAAGCACGCTGGACAACCCGCCGGAAACGGCGGGCCCGCACGCACCCCCCACCATCGCCACGCACAGCGTCACCCCGAGCGGCGCCCGCCCGAGCAGCACCGTCAGCCCCCCGACGGCCACCGCGAAGCCCAGGAGCACCGCGCCGTAGAACAGCCCCACCCGCCGTGCCCGCCCCGCGAGCGCCCCCGCGACGGGAGCGGCGACGACGTGCGGCGCCATCCACGCGACGAGCACCGCCGCGGCGGCCCCCGCACTGCCCGTGCGCTCCCGCGCCAGCAGCACGACGGCGATGCCCATCCCCTCGTCGGCGGTCCGGGCGAGCGTCGCGGCGGTCAGATAAGGAAGTAACGGCTTCACGCAAAAAGACGTTACCGATACCCTGACCCCGTGCACAAGCACGGATTCCGCCCCGCAGAGCGGCTCATCGACCTCGCCAACGCCGTCCGCGAGGACCCCGCGCTGCCCCGCGACGCCCTGGCGGACCTGCTGGAACGCCACGGCGAGACCGGCCTGAACGACGACGGCGACAGCGGCGCCGCCGCCTTCACGGACACGGACGCCGCCATCCTGCGCCTGGCCGTACGCCGCCTCATCGACGACGTGCTGACCGCCACGGACACCGACCGCGCGGCCCTCGCCCTGAACGCGATCCTCGAGGAGTGCGGCGCCCGCCCCCGTCTCTCCCGCCACGACGGCCACGCCTGGCATCTCCACGTGGACCGCAGTGACGACGCCTCGTGGTCCGACTGGCTGCTCGCCTCCTCGGCCCACGCCCTCGCGCAGCTTCTCGGCGACCGCGGCCGCGTCGCGTGGTCCGCCTGCGCGGCGGCCTCCTGCGGCCGGTTCTTCCTGCTCACCGGCCCGGGCTCACCGCGCCGCTACTGCTCCACAGCCTGTGGAACACGCGAACGCGTCGCGGCACACCGGCGACGACACGCATGACCAACTCCCCTCCCTAAAACGAGAGATGGCCAACACCCCACCTACTCACCCCCGATGGGCAATCCCCCGCACCCGCACCCGAGTTGCCCAACCCCCTGTCCCAATAATCCCTTTGCTCCCCCCGACCCTCCCGTCTACCCTCCCTTCATGCTCCCCCGCGTAGAGACCGATGCCGACCGATCCGCCGTCATCCCCGACGAGCGGATCATGCGCCCCGGCGCCACCGCCCTGCTCCGCGAACTGGGCCTCAAAGACCCGCCGTTGACCCGTTTCAGCACCGGCTCCCAGCCCGTCTACGCCGTCGGCGACGACCTCGTCCTCAAGCTGTTCCCCGCAGCCTCCGCCCAGGACGCCGCCAGTGAGACCCGCGCCCTCATGCACCTCCACGGCCGGCTCCCCGTACCGACCCCGCGCGTGCACGCCCACGGCGAGTACCCCGACGGCTGGCACTACGTGCTCATGTCCCGTCTGCCGGGCGCCAGTCTGGAGACCGAGTGGCCCGGCCTCACCCCCGCCGCCCGCGACCGCGCCGCCACCGAGACCGGCGAACTCCTCGCCGCCCTGCACGCGGTCGACCCGCGGCCGCTCGCGGACGTCCTCGGGCCCGGCGACTGGACGGCGTTCACCGCGAAGCAGCGGGCGGGCGCCGTCGCCCGGCAGCGCGGAAAGGGGCTGTCGGAGCCGTGGCTGGAGCAGCTCCCCGGATTCCTGGCCGGTGTCGAACTCCCGCCCCCGGCCGAGCCGTCGCTCCTGCACACCGAGCTGATGAGCCAGCACCTGATGACGGCCGGCGGGGCAGGCCGCCTCACCGGCGTCTTCGACTTCGAGCCCGCCATGATCGGCGCCCCGGCGTACGACTTCGCGGCCGTCGGCGTGTTCGTCACCCGCGGCGACGCGCGTCTGATGGGCCGCGTACAGGCGGCGTACGGACGCTGTGTCGACCCGCGCGAGATCATGGCGTACACGCTGCTGCACGTCTACAGCGACCTGCCCTGGTACCTCCAGGAGCTGGGCGCCCCCGCCGAACCCGCCCTGGACGCCCTCGCCGCGTCCTGGTTCGGCACCGCCGGGGATCTCTGACACCATCGCCCCCATGGACGACACGCTCTACGTGGGCCACGCCGGCCGCGACGCCGCACTGGACCGGGGCTGGCTGCTCGGCCACTTCAAGGACGCCGGGGATCCGAGGCACAGCGAGGACGTGGAGATCAAGTGGGGCGTCCACCCGAAGGGCGACGAGCGCGCCCGGTGGGCGACCGCCGAGGTGCGCACCGCGCTGCTGGTGCTGATCAGCGGCCGCTTCCGGCTGGACTTCCCGGACCGCAGCGTCGTCCTCGCCGAACAGGGCGACTACGTCGTGTGGGGCAAGGGCGTCGACCACTCCTGGCAGGCCGAGGAGGAGTCCGTCGTGCTGACCGTGCGCTGGCCCTCGGTGCCGGGCTACCGGGTGCCCGATCCGGAGTGACCCGGCACCACACGGCGTAACCCCGAAGAGCCTCAGCCCACCGTCCCCGTCAGCCGTTCCGGCGTGAGGATCGCCGCCAGCCGGTCCGCGGGCAGCAGTTCGCGCTCCAGGGCCAGTTCCGCCACCCCGCGCCCAGTGCGCAGCGCCTCCTGCGCGATCGCCGTGGCCTCCGTGTAGCCGATGTGCGGGTTGAGTGCCGTGGCCAGGCCGATCGACGTCTCGACCGCCTCGCGCATCCGGTCGGTGTTGGCCGTGATGCCCGTGACGCAGCGCTCCGCCAGGGTGAGGCAGGCGGCCCGCAGCATCGACATGCTCTGCGCGAGGGCGTGCAGCATCACCGGCTCGAAGGCGTTGAGCTGCAGCTGACCGGCCTCGGCGGCCATGGTGACGGTCAGGTCGTTGCCGATGACCTCGAAGGCGACCTGGTTCACCATCTCCGGGATCACCGGGTTGACCTTGCCCGGCATGATGCTCGAACCGGCCTGCACCGGCGGCAGGTTGATCTCGCCGAACCCCGCGCGCGGCCCGGAGGACAGCAGCCGCAGATCGTTGCACGTCTTCGACAGCTTCACCGCGAAGCGCTTCAGTACGCCGGAGAGCTGGACGAACGCGCCGCAGTCCTGCGTGGCCTCGACCAGGTTCACCGAGGTGACCAGCGGCAGCCCGGTGATCCCCGCGAGATGGCGGCGGGCGGTCTCGGCGTACCCGGGCGGGGCGTTGAGGCCGGTGCCGATGGCGGTCGCGCCGAGGTTGATCTCGTGGATCAGCTCGACGGCCTCCGCCAGCCGCTGCCGGTCCTCGCCGAGCATCACGGCGTACGCGGAGAACTCCTGGCCCAGCGTCATCGGCACGGCGTCCTGCAGCTGCGTCCGGCCCATCTTCAGCACGTCCGCGAACTCCGCCGCCTTCGCCGCGAACGCGTCCTGCAGCACCCCCGCGGCGTCCAGCAGCTCGCGGGCCGCGGTGATCGCCGCGATGCGGACGGCCGTCGGGTAGACGTCGTTGGTGGACTGGCTGAGGTTGACGTCCTCGTTGGGGTGGAGGTGGCGGTAGTCGCCGCGGTCGTGACCGAGCAGCTCCAGGGCGCGGTTGGCGACGACCTCGTTGGCGTTCATGTTGGTGGAGGTGCCGGCGCCGCCCTGGATGACGTCCACGACGAACTGGTCGTGCAGCGCGCCCGAGCGGATCTCGGCGCAGGCGGCGGCGATCGCGTCCGCCTTCGCCTCGCCGAGGAGGCCCAGCTCCTGGTTGGCGCGGGCGGAGGCCTCCTTCACCGCGGCCAGCGCGGCGACCAGCTGGGGGTGGGCGGAGATGGGGGTGCCGGTGACGGGGAAGTTCTCCAGCGCGCGCAGGGTGTGGACGCCCCAGTAGACGCCGGCGGGGACCTCGCGGTCGCCGAGCAGGTCGTGCTCGCGTCGGGTCGCGGGCGCTTCCGGCGCGGGTACTTCCTGCGCGGGCACCTCGGCCACCGCTTCCGGCGCCCCGATCAGCGTACGAAGCAGCCCCTCGCGGTCCGCCGTCTCCGCCAGCAGCGCCGCCACCAGCGCGATCCGCAGCTGCCCGGCCCGCAGCGTGCCGCCGAGCACGGCGCCCGCCTTCACCAGGTCCACGGCGCCGCCGCCGGTGTACATCTCGGCGACCGGGCCGGCCGGCACCCGCGTGCTGAGCACCACGAGCACCCCCTGGCCCACCGCCTCGGCGACGGCGTCGGCGAACTCCGGCGTCGCGTTGCCCGCGCCGGTGGCCACCAGCACCAGCCCCCGGGCGCCGGCCGCGACCGCGGCGCGCAGCAGCAGCGGATCGCCGTCGGTGTGGTGCGTCACGACGTCGACCCGCGGCAGCAGCTCATCGGCGTACCCGGGGGCGTAGGCGGCGGCCGGCAGGGGGAGGGCGGCCGGCCGCGGCAGGGTGCGGTCCAGGGTGACGCGGCTGAAGCCGATCCGGCCGAGCGGCTCCCCGGAGGGGTCCGCGAACGCCTCGGCGGCCAGCGTCTGGGTCTTCACGGTGCCGCGCGCCGCGTGCACCAGGCCGTTGAACGCGACGAGCACGCCGAGCCCGCGCACCGTCGAGGCGACGCGCAGGGCGTCGCAGAGGTTGCCGGGCCCGTCGCCGTCGGGGGTGCCCAGCGGCTGCTGGGCGCCGGTGAACACCACCGGGCGGGGGTCGGTGTGGTGGAGGTCCAGCAGGAACGCCGTCTCCTCCAGGGTGTCCGTGCCGTGCGTGACGACGATCCCGGCGACCTCCGGGTCGGCCAGGATCTCGTGGACGGTGCGCAGCAGGGTGAGCTGGCGCCGGGTGGTCATCCGGGAGCTGTTCACGTTGAACAGGTCGACGACCTCGACCCGCACGTCCTCGGGTACCGCGGCGCCGGCCAGCACGTCCGCGCCGTCGGCCTCGGCGGCGTAACCGGTGCCCTGCCAGCGGCTCGCTATGGTGCCGCCGGTGCTGATCAGGACGATGCGCTTGAGGTCTTCCATGTGCGGAAGAATAGGGCAAAGCACCTCGTATCCGATTGCGATTCTCGCGCGCGGGAACGGTTCTGCTCGTAGATAATTGCGTCATGGACAAGATCGACCGTCATATCTTGCGTGAGCTCCAGGCCGACGGCCGGCTGACCAATCTCGAGCTCGCCGAACGCGTCGGCCTCAGCGCCTCCGCCTGTATGCGCCGGGTCCGCCAGCTGGAGGCCGACGGCGTGATCCGCGGCTACCGGGCGGTCATCGACCCCGAGGCCGTCGGGCGCAGCTTCGAGGTCCTGGTCTCCATCGAGGTGCGGCGCGACCGGCGCTCGGTCGAGGCGTTCGAGGAGGCCCTGCAGGACATCCCCGACGTGATCGAGGCGTACCGCCTCTTCGGCAGCCCCGGCTGCCTGCTGCGCATCGCGGTCGCGGACCTCGCCGCGTACGAGCAGCTGTGGATCGAGCGGCTCACCGCGCTGGAGGGCGTGACCGAGGTCAACTCGCAGATCATCATGAAGCGCGTGAAGGAGCCGCGCGGACTGCCCATCGGCTGACCCCCATCGGCTGACCCGGGCCCGCCCGCCGGCCCGCTGCCGCCCGCCGCGTGAAAATCCGCCGCGGGGCCGTACAACCACGGGTGAACCTCGAATGTCTAAGTAGCTGAGGGCAACACGGTCATTAACCGCTTAAAGCACTCAAAAGCCCCGGCTCCCCCACGACAGCACAACCCATCCCCCCATGCACCAACCCCGCGGCCGGGCGGGCCGGCAGCGGACCCCAGCGAGGGGATCAAGGAGGCACTCCGTGCGTCATGTTCGAATCGCGGCCTTAGGAGCCGCGACGTTTCTGGTCGTGGGCGGCGCCGCCGTCCTGACGGCACCGGCCGCCCAGGCGGAGTCCATCGGCTGGCAGCACCGCAACACCGACTTCGACGGCAACGGCTACGACGACGTCGTGGTCGCCGCCCCGAGCGCCACGATCAGCGGCGTGCAGTGGGCCGGATACGTCGCCGTGCAGTACAGCTCGTCGAGCGGCGTCAGTACGACGAAGAAGACGCTCCTCAGCCAGAACACCTCCGGCGTACCCGGCGCCGCCGAGGCCGCCGACGGCTTCGGCAAGGCCGTGGCCAGCGGCGATCTGAACGGGGACAAGTACGACGACCTGGTCGTCGGCGTCCCGGGCGAGGACCTGGGGACGCTCTCCAACGCGGGCGGCGCCACGGTGTTCTGGGGCTCGTCGACCGGCCTTCACGGCTCCGACAGCACCTGGCTGCAGAGCATCGAGCCGAGGGCGGGCGCGAACTTCGGCAAGGCGCTGGAGGCCGCGATGTACTTCGCCCCCGACCCGACGGACCCCGAGCTGGTCCGGCACGACAGCATCGCCGCCCTGGAGAACGACGAGCTGATGTTCTTCACCTACGACTCCACGGCCCAGACCGCCGCGGAGTCCCTGAAGGCCACGGCCGCGGGCGCCAGGGGGCTCGGGGCGCTCGCCGACGAGGCCACCATCACGCTGATGAACCTCAGCCACGGCAACTACAACGAGGACCCGTACGCGGACCTGGCCTTCTCCGGCGTGATCAACGCCGACGGCGGTCCGGTCGGCATCACCTTCGTCGCCCACGGGGCGCAGAACTTCGAGGACATGTCCGACGGCGGCACCTTCTACCAGGGGCCGTCCATCGTCTCCAGCGACTTCAACTCCGACGGCCAGGACGACCTCGCCATCGGCGACACCACCGAGAACTCGGCGCCGGCCGGCGGCTCGGTCTCCGTCTACCTGGGCCAGGGCGATCTCTCCGGGCTCAGCAACACCCCGGCGCTGACCTGGACCCAGAACACCCCCGGGATTCCCGGCGGCAACGAGAACGGCGACGAGTGGGGCGCCGACCTGTCGGCCGGCGACACCAACGGCGACAACCTCCCCGACCTCGCCATCGGCGCACCCGGTGAGGACATCGGCTCGGTCAAGGACGCCGGCGCGGTCACCGTGCTGCGCGGCGCGCCCGGACCTGCCGGACTCACCACGACGGGTGCGGTCTCCTTCAACCAGAACACCTACCGGATCCCCGGCGGCGCGGAGGCGGGCGACCGCTTCGGCGGCGAGGTCCGGCTGACCGACGCCAACGGCGACAAGCTCTTCGGGCTGCTGGCGGCGGCACCGGGCGAGAACACAGGCGACGGGTTCGTCTGGGTGATCCCGGCGGTCAGGGGTACCGGCCTGGTCGCCAAGGGCACCTGGACGTACAACGGCGCCACGCTCGGCGGGCCGACCGCGAACGCCAAGTTCGGGTCGGCGATCGACGAGTAGATCGACGAGTAACACGGGTCACTCGGATTTCACCTGATCCCCCTGTCCCGTACAACCATCCCGTCACATCAGCGGTCTCCTGATCGCCGAACGCGGCGCTGCACCCGGACCAACCCGGGTGCAGCGCCGCGCATCAGACATCAGGAGCGCTGCACATGACTCTTCGCTATCGCGTCGCCCTGGCCACTGCCGCTGCCGCGGCGCTGACCGGCGGTCTCCTCAGTGTCACCGCGGGTGAGGCGTCCGCCCTGGCCAAGGGCGCGTTCGCCGACTTCAACAACGACGGATACGCCGACGTCGCTTACTCCGCGGGTTACGCGACGGTCAACGGGCACGCGGGCGCCGGACAGATCGTCGTGATGTACGGAACGGCCAGTGGCCTGACGTCCACCAAGCGCCAGACGATCAGCCAGGACACCCCCGGCGTCTCCGGCGCCGCCGAGACGAACGACGGCTTCGGCTGGTCCAGCGCCATCGGCGACTTCGACAACGACGGCTACGACGACCTCGCCGTCGCCGCCGAGCGCGAGAAGCTCGGCACCGACGTGTCGGCCGGGATGGTGAACATCTTCCGCGGCTCCCCGACCGGGCTCACCGGCGGCGGCACGCTGACCGACCCGGCGCCGTCCGGCCACGACAACTGGGGCCGCTCGCTCGCGGCCGGCGACTTCGACGGCGACGGCCGGGACGATCTGGCGGTCGGCAGCGACAACGCCCGGACGTACGTCTTCGCCGCGAACCTCACCAGCAGGTACACCATCCAGCCGCCGATCGACTCCGGTAAGACCTCGGAGGGCCAGGTGCTCGGCACGCTCTCGATGCACGCGGGCGACGTGACCGGCGACGGGCGCGACGACCTCGTCGTCGACGGCTACGACTCCCACACCGACCAGGGCTGGAACGCGAACTTCTACTTCGCGGGCACGGCCTCCGGGCTGGGCGGGAGCTGGACCCAGCTCACCTCCGGGATCATGACCGGCATCGACGACGTCAACAACGACGGCTACGGCGACATCGTCACCGGGATCCAGTGGGACAAGACCGTGCCGTACTCCGGCCTCGGCGGGAAGGTCGTCGTACGCTTCGGCTCGCCGAGCGGCCCGGCCGGCAAGCAGGTCCTCACCCAGGACACCGCCGGCGTCCCCGGCGTCTCCGAGACCGGCGACGGTTTCGGCACCGAGGTCACCCTCGGCGACATCAACAAGGACGGCTACGCCGACCTCGCGATCGGCACCCCCTGGGAGAACCTGACGAACAGCGCCG
Source organism: Streptomyces sp. NPDC051940 (assembly GCF_040680895.1). Classification (NCBI taxonomy): domain Bacteria; kingdom Bacillati; phylum Actinomycetota; class Actinomycetes; order Kitasatosporales; family Streptomycetaceae; genus Streptomyces; species Streptomyces sp. NPDC051940. Next base: position 17,287 of record NZ_JBFAXR010000022.1, read on the forward strand.
GGACGTCCATCGTCAACAGCGGCTCCGTCACCGTCGTCTACGGCGGGCCCAGCGGGCTGAACACCGCCTCCGGCATCCAGTACTTCGAGCAGAACACCTCCGGTGTGCCGAGCGTCGGCGAGAAGGACGACGAGTTCGGCAGCGAGGTCAAGCTCGCCGACGTGACCGGCGACGGCGCCGCCGACCTCACCATCGGCTCCTTCGGCGAGAACGGCTACAACGGCGCCCTGACCGTCCTGAAGTCCACCGGCACCAAGCTCACCACCACCGGCGCGGCGATCTTCGGCCCCAGCAACGTCGGCGTGAGCACGGCAGGCTCCCCGGTCTTCGGCGGCAACGCGGCCAACTGACGACGACATCGTCACCGGCCAGGCGTTCGAGAAGTCGTACCGGGCGCCCGATGGCGCGCTCGGCGGGGCAAATACTGACCCCGCTCACCTGCACACGCACGACCGCCGGGCCGGTACACCCCGTACGGAATGTCCCCTACGGGTTGTACCGGCCCGGTCACAATGACCCGTCCGGGTCCGCGGGCCCCGTCGGACCAGGTACGTTCGAATGCGTGGCTGGATTCAGGAACCGCCGTGGACCAGACCCCCACGGCGCAAGGCAGCAGGGACCGGGACGTCCGTCGTACGACCCCCGCTACGGCGCGCCCGCGGGCCCGCCGCCGGGCGGGCAGCGCGGCCAGTGGCAGCAGCGCGGCGGCGGTCAGGACGGCCCGGAGTACTTCGACGGCGGCCGCCCTCGCCCGTACCAACCGGACAATCCCGGCTACACCCACCCGTACGGCGTCGGCGAGGCCCCGGACGCGTACGGGCAGGACCCCTACGGCCGGTACGACGACGGCACCACGTACCAGGCGGGCGCGCCCGCCCCGGTGCCGGCCGGTCCGCGGCTGCACTGGAAGGACCTGCTGAGCGGGATCGTCTTCCGCCCGAACAGGACGTTCTGGCAGATGCGCGACCACACCATGTGGCCCACCGCGCTGATCGTCACCTTCCTCTACGGCCTGCTGGCGATCTTCGGCACGGAGGACGCCCGCGACGACGTCCTGGACTCGACGCTCGGGACCTCCGTCCCGTACGCCGTGGCCACCGGCGTCTTCGTGGTGATCGGCTTCATGCTGATGGGCGTCGTCACCCACACCCTGGCCCGCCAGCTCGGCGGCAACGGCACCTGGGGGCCCACCGTCGGCCTGTCGATGCTCATCGTGTCGCTGACGGACGCGCCGCGGCTGGTGCTGGCGATGTTCATGGGCGGCGACGCGACGTTCGTGCAGGCGGTGGGCTGGGCGACGCTGGCCGCGGCGGGCGCGCTGCTGACGTCGATGATCGGCAAGGTGCACGAGATCCCCTGGCCGAAGGCGCTGGCGGCGAGCTCGATCCAGCTGGTGGCGCTGCTGTTCCTGATCAAGCTGGGGACGCTGTAGCCCGTACGCACCGAGGCCCCCTCCGTTCACGGAACGGAGGGGGCTCGTGCGTCCTACGTGAACTGCTGGGCCGCCGACCCGTCGCAGGTCTGGAGCCGCACCCTGTCCGTCGCGGAGGCCAGGGCGAGGCACAGCCCCGTCGCGGCGGCCGGCCGCAGGGTGCCGCCCTGCCGTACGAACTGCTGGTTCGCGCCGCCGTGGCAGTTCCACAGGGTGACGGCCGTGCCCGCGGTGTAGCGCGCGGCGGGGACGTCCAGGCACCGGTCGTGGGTCAGCCCGGTGTAGAGGGTGCGGCGCTGGTCGTCGTGCCACCACAGCTGGTTGCGCCCGTTGTTGCAGGTCCAGCCGCCCACGGCGGCGCCGTTACGGGTGTTGAGATCGAAGACGTCGAGGCAGCTGCCCGTACCGGCGTTCCGTACGGGCTTGAAGGCGTCGTCCCACGCCCCCTCCCGCAGCACGGCGGAGCCGGCGCCGAGCGGGTCGACGCAGCCGGCCTCGCGCCAGCCGCTGTCGTACAGCGCGGTGAGGCAGGAGGCGAAGACGCCGTGGCCGCCGCGGTTGGGGTGGAAGGACTGGCGTACGGAGTTGGAGTCGGGCGGGAAGGGGTTGGACAGGTCCACGGTCAGCCCGCGCGCCCAGGGCGCCTCCATGCAGACCTCGTGTCCGTGGAAGAGCCGGGAGTTGTCGAGGAAGTACGCACCCGTCCGGCGGGCCGCCTCGCGCAGGCCGGTGGCGAACGGCGGCACGGCGGCGTTGCGGGCGAAGGCGGCGTCGGAGGTGTAGCCGGTGCAGCCGCCGGCGAGCTTGCCGGGGTAGGCCGGGTTGTCCTCGACGTCGGGGCCGAGCGGCCCGGGGTAGCCCATGACGACGAGCTTGTAGTCGGTGTCGGCGTATCCGGCGCCGCGCATCACGGTCCGCAGATCGTTGACGGTGGACTCGACCTTGGGCACCAGCGCGTCGACGCGCGCCTGCCACCCGGGGCCGTACTTGGGCTCACAGGGCCCCTGCAGCAGGAACCACCGGGTGACGCAGTCGGTGATCACGGGCCCGAACTGCAGATCGTCGTTGGCGCCGGCCACGAGCAGGACCAGCTTGACCCGGGTGTTGCGGGCGACGATCGCGAGGCTGTCGCTCTGCACCAGCTCGTCGGCGTACTGCTTGGTGCCGCCGATCCGGATGTTGGCGGTGGAGGCGCCGGAGCAGGCGACGTTGTACGTCACGTCGGCGGGGATCCCGGTGCGGTGGATCGCGGCGTCGGGGGAGCGGTGGCACCAGTTGTCGGGCCCGTCGGTGCCGGGTTCGTACGTGCCGACGCCCTCGCCGCTGATCTCGCTGTCGCCGAGGGAGATGAGGGAGGTGGGCCGCTCGTCCAGCGGCAGGACGCCCTGCTCGCCGTACAGCTCGACGGCCTGCGAGGCCCGCACGGCCTCCAGCCCCGGCCGGAGCGGAGCGCCCGCCTCCCCCTCGGCCCGGGCGATCCCGGCCCCGCTCGTGATCACCAGCAGCGCCCCAGCCGCGGCGACGGCCATCCGTTTCCTGCGCACCATTCGAGGACTCCCCTCAGCGGCTCAACGGTTACCGGGGAGTTGTACTCACACGTAGCGCAGATGTGAATGGCCATGGACATGCCGACCGAGGAACGGCCGAAAACGCCTGTGGCCACTGCGGGCCGCCGAGGTCCTGGGGGGTCAGACCTGGGTGCGGTGGAAGTTCATGAAGGACCGCGACGGGGTCGGTCCGCGCTGGCCCTGGTAGCGGGAGCCGTACTTGGCGGAGCCGTAGGGGTGCTCGGCGGGGGAGCTGAGCCGGAACAGGCACAGCTGGCCGATCTTCATCCCCGGCCAGAGCTTGATCGGCAGCGTCGCGACGTTCGACAGCTCCAGCGTCACGTGCCCGCTGAAGCCGGGGTCGATGAAGCCGGCCGTGGAGTGCGTGAGCAGGCCGAGCCGCCCCAGGCTCGACTTGCCCTCGAGCCGCGAGGCGATGTCCTCGGGGAGGCTGATGACCTCGTACGTCGAGGCCAGCACGAACTCGCCCGGGTGCAGGATGAACGCCTCGTCGCCCTCGGGCTCCACCAGCCGCGTCAGATCCGGCTGTTCGACGGCCGGGTCGATGTGCGGATAGCGGTGGTTCTCGAACACCCGGAAGAAACGGTCGAGCCGCACATCGATGCTGGACGGCTGGATCATCCCCGCGTCGTAGGGGTCGATCCGCACGCGCCCGGCGTCGATCTCGGTCCGGATGTCCTTGTCTGAGAGCAGCACCCCACGAGGATACGTGGTGGCGGTCGGCCTCCCGGCAGCGCCACCGCGGGCTTACGGCGAGGTCTTGCGGGCGGCGCGCCCTGCCGCGGTTCCTGGTGGGGGGTGGTGCCTTTGCCGCCGGGGGGTCGCCACCCGTCCCGCCAGGGGTAGCTACCCCTCCCGCCGGGCGACGGGAACGACCTGCCGCAGCCGCCCGCACCTGGGACACCGCACGAGCCGCCCGGGCCCGATCCGCCCGGCGCCGAGATTCTGCATCGGCAGCGAGCTGGTGCTGAAGACATGCCCCTCGGCGCAACGGACGACAGTGGACTCCATGGACTCCGCGTTCCTTCCCCACGTAGCTTCGACAAAAGCCACATTACGGGATGATCGCGACTCTCCCCATCCGCCGCACCGCACACACCCTACGCGCCAACTCCCGCCCACCGCACGGACATCCCGGCGCGCCGTCGCCCTCCACCAGGACAGACAAAAACCCCATCCGCCGTAACGAGACTTCGGCCTCACGGACGCATGGGGTACAGTGTGGAAGCAACGAGAGGCCTCAGGGCCTCCCAGCGCGGGTGTAGTTTAATGGTAGAACATGAGCTTCCCAAGCTCAGAGCGCGAGTTCGATTCTCGTCACCCGCTCCACGAAGAAGCCCCAGGCCACCGGCCCGGGGCTCTTTTGCTGCCCGGACCGCATCGCAGCACCGCGCGCCCGATGGGCTCGGATCCTGGTCCGGCTCGCCAGAAGCTTCATACCGACTACCGACGAGCCGTTCGGTATAACTGGCAAGCACCAGATGGGGATTCTGCCCATACCGACCACACGCGCCCCGAAACGATCCTCCCGCGAGCGCTGGACGGCCGAAAGCAACCGAGAGCCCGTGTGGTTGGTCATCCCGGCGTGAAGGCCCGGCTCCGCGCCGATGGTGGAGGCAGGCGCCGGCCCCGGCCACTCGTCGAAGGGCGGCCCCGGGGCTGGTGTGTTGCCCGGACCCCTCCCAGCTCGCGTCAGGGGGCGTTCCACATGGTCCGGAGTTCGGTCCAGTCCGGGGCTCGGGTGGGCTGCTCGTCCGGTTGGGCGGGGGTGTGGAGGCCCGCGACGAGGAGATCGAGGTAGCGCAGCTTGAGTTCGATCGCGCGTTCGCTGCTCGTGGGCAGGCGGACGTTCAGGTGGTTGAGCAGCAACGGGATGTCCGCGGAGCTGAAGTCGGGGCGCAGCTTGCCGCTGCGGTGGGCGGCCTGCACCAGGTCGTCGAGGGCGCGTCGGAGGCGGTCGTCGGCGGCGTCGACCTCGTCGGTGGCGGGCAGGCGGCCGCCGATGAGGGCGAGGAGGGAGCTGGTGATGGGCGTCGACATCGCTGCCCGGAGGAAGGCGGTGAGGGCGGTCCAGGGATCGGCGTGGTCGGCCATGGCGGTGCGGGCCAGGTCGGTCAGCTCGTTCATGCTCTCGACTCGCAGTGCCTGGGCCAGGTCCTCCTTGGCGGGGTAGCGCCGGTAGAGGCTGCCCATGCCCACGCCGGCGCGGCGGGCGATCTCCGAGACGGGGGCGTTCCAGCCGAGTTCGGCGAAGACCTCGCGAGCCGCGCGCAGGACCCGCTCGTCGTTGCGGTCGGCTTCCTTCTGGCGTCCGCGGGGCGGTCCGGTGCGGTCGGCGCGCATGTGTGGTGCTCCTTCGGTACGGCAGTGGACGCCGCCCTGCCACGCGAGGCGGCGTCCACTCGGGTCGTTACGACCCGACGCGGCTCGAAGCCAGTGGTATCACGCGCGGTGCGGGCGCGGAGTCCTGGTGGTACGGGCGGATACGCAGCGCCACAGCGAGCAGTACGCCGACGGCGCCGAGCGCGGCGGCGACCCAGAAACCCGTCGTGAACGCCTGCTGGCTGGGGACAGGCGTGCCGTGGACGGTGAACGTCTGCAGGAACACCACGGACAGCTGGCCGCCCACCGCGCTGCCCACCGTTCGTACGACGGTGTTCAGGCCGTTTCCGGCCGCGATCTCGCGGCGCGGCACGATGGCCGCGACCAGGTCGGCGAGCGCGGCGTACCCGTAACCCGCGCCGAGGCCGACCAGGCAGAACCACACGGCGAGCTGCGCCGCGGAGCCGTGGAAGAGCGCGGTGAGCACGGCACCGACCGTCAGCAGGATCATGCACGCGGCCAGCGGGGCCTTGGCGCCGAGCCGTCCGCGCAGCCAGTGCGCGCTGCGCCCGGCGAGGACGACGCAGGCCGAGCCGGGGAGCAGCAGCAGCGCGGACTGGATGACGGACAGGCCGGCGCCGTAGGAGGCCGCCGGGCGCAGGGCGGGCGGCAGGCCGCCGGGCAGCTGCAGCAGCTGCGGGATCAGGACGTAGAAGAAGAACGGCACCGCGCCGATCAGCAGCGCCGCGAGGTTGGTGAGCAGCATGGGCGGGTGCGTGATGTGCCGGAGGTCGAGGATCGGGTCGGCGCGGCGTGCGGACGAGACGCCGAGCGCGGCGAAGAACAGGACCGCGGTCACGAAGAACAGCTGCACTCCGGCGGAGAGCCAGCCCCACCTCGCGCCTTCGGTGATGCCCAGCAGCAGCGCGACGACGGCGACGGCCAGCAGGAAGGCCCCGGGCAGGTCGATGCGCTTGCTGTGGCGCTCGGGGCTCTCCGGTACCCAGGCGATGATCATGGCGACGGCGAGCGCGGTCAGTGCGGCTTCGACGCCGAACATCCAGCGCCATGAGGTGTGCTGGATGATCAGCGCGCCCAGCAAGAGCCCGGCGCCGGCGCCACCGCCGATCATGGCGGTGGTGATGCCGAAACTGGCGGCGATACGGTCCTTGGGCATGGCCTCCCGGACGATGGCCAGGGCCAGCGGGAGCGAGGCCATGGACGCGCCCTGTACGGCGCGCATGGCGATGAGGCAGCCGATGCCGGGAGCGAGCGCGGCGCCCACGGTGCTCACGAGGAACACGCCCAGGACGATCACGAGGAGTCGCTTGTGGCCGTACCGGTCGCCGAGCAGGCTCAGCACCGGGGTGAGGACGGCGGCGCCCAGCAGGAAGGCGGTCACCAGCCAGCCCACCGTGCCGGTGTCGGTCTGCAGGCGGTGCGCGAGCACCGGCAGGGCCGGAATGACCATGGTCTGCATCATCGAGAACGCGGCCACCGCGGTGAGCAGCGCGGCGAGCACCGCGTTCGGCCGGTGTACGGCCTTGGCGCGGCGATGGCTTCTGATGTCGTCCACCGACGACTCCTCCGTATCGGGTTGGCGTGGCGGCATCACGGCCGCCGGCGAGCGGGGCGATCCGCGGGACGGACGGGCGGCGCCCGTCCGGATGCCGGCGTGGTGGCGGGGGTGGGCGGTCCAGGTGACATCACATCGACGCGACACGAGCCGGAACCCGACGGCGTCAGCCACTCTAACGGAGCGGAGCGCTCCGCTCCGACTCGTACGGGCGGTGAGGTGGCTCACACGGCAGGCGGGGGATGGTCGTCGGCGGCGTCCTCTGCGCGGACCCCCTCGGGTTTGCCGGGGGGTGGCGGGCGGAGGTGTCGAGCGATCCGGGCCTGGACCGGCAGCTCAGAGGACCACGCCGGCCTGATCGGCACCGAGAAGCCCCTCACGCAAGCCCTCATCGAGGTCCCCTGACGGGATCCAGCCCATCGCGCGGCCAGGCGGCGGGTGACGTGAGGGACAGCGACTGGGACGACGACCGCGAGTACGAAGCCGCGGTACGGCGAGCCGAAAGTGCCGCGCGGGCTGGGCCAGCGGTCAGCGCGGGGGCGTTGGAACAGCTCGGCAAGCGCCGCGGACCGGGGTGTTCACTCGGGTGGCAGACTTCCCGGATCGCTTCCGGAGGAACCTGACACAGAGCCAGAAGACTCGTGGACCGTGAGGATCCAGACGGTCTGCCCACTCCGCAGTTGCGCCTGTACCGCGGCTGGAGGCGCGTACTGCAGCCGTGCCAGATGGAGCGGCGGACGTGGGTCAACAGCGGGACTTCGACGGCCGCGTGGCGCCGTGCGAGTCGGCGAGTTTCACGACCCGGGCGAGGCGCTGAACGCCTCTGGTGTCGATCAGTGGCCGAGGCGCTCGGCCTTCTGCGCCGCCGCCTTCGCCTGCAGGGTGAGCGCCCTGGGGGAGTCGCCGTAGAACCACCACGTGTACCAAGTGAGCGCGGCGAAGGTCGCAGCAAAACCGCCTGCCCATGGGACTACGTCCACCAGGGCGGTACCTCGGCTTGTCCACAGCACGACGAGTGCGGAGACCACCACGGCCCCTCTGACGGCCGACGTCAGGGTGCGCTTTGCGCGATTCGACATGGCGCGCACTGTAACAACAGGGGCCAGTGCGCCGGATTTCCGGCCCGCGTCGGCCCGCGCATTTGCCTTCGAGCGCGCTCGAATCCCTACCGTCGAGGGCATGACGACCAGCAACGACAGCAAGGTATGGATCATCACCGGTGCCAGCGCGGGCCTTGGGCTTGCGCTGGCTGAGGCGGCCCTTGAGGCCGGGGAGCGCGTGGTCGGTACGGCGCGGCGGGCCGAGCGGTTCGAGGAGCTCGCCGCTCGCTACGGGGGCCGGGTGCTCGGCGTCGAGCATGACGTACGCGATACGGCGGGGGCCGCCGGCGTCGTACGGCGTGCCCTGGACGCCTTCGGGCGGATCGACGTGCTCGTCAACAACGCCGGGGCCGGGCAGGTCGGGGCCGCGGAGGAGGTCACGGATGCGGCGCTGCGCGACATGCTGGACCAGCATCTGTTCGGGCCGGCCGCCTATGTGCGTGCGGTGCTCCCTCACCTGCGCGCGCAGGGGTCCGGTGCGATCGTGCAGATGAGCAGCCAGGGCGGGCGGATGTCGTTCCCGGCCGTCGGCAGCTATTCGGCGGGCAAGTTCGCGTTGGAGGGCTGGTCCGAGGCCCTCGCGGGTGAGGTCGCGCCGTTCGGGATCCGCGTGCTGATCGTGGAGCCGAGCCGGTTCCGTACCGAGTTCAACACCGCCGACGTGCTCAACAGGGCGGAGCAGAACGCGACGTACGACACGGTGATCGGCGCGGTCCGCGCGAACATGGCGGAGGCCGACGGCGTCCAGGAAGGCGACCCGGAGCGGGCCGCGATCGCGATCCGCGACATGCTCGACCACCCGGACGCACCGCTGCGGCTGCCGCTCGGCGCCGAGGCCGTGCGCAACTTGACCCGGGTCTACCGGCGAGCGCTCGACGACGTCGAGAAGTGGGCGCCGGTGAGCGAGTCGGCGGACTTCCCCGGGCTGCCCCCGTCCGTGCGCGCGTTCTGACCGGCCTCGGCGGCGGCCCCGAGGTCGAGCTCACCAGGTCAGGGGATGAAGGACAGCAGACTGATGACCGGTCGCGCGGCGGTGCCGGGGTCGGCGTCGAGTCCGGGCGGCAGGGCGTCGCTCAGCCAGAGGTTGGCGAAGCCGTGGACGATCGACCAGGCGGCCAGTGCGTTGGTCTCGCCGGCCGATGTCGAGAGTGCTGAGGTGAGCGCCTGGTTGGCGCGTTCCTGTGCGGCGGTCAGCTGCGGGTCGTCGGCGTGGTACAGGCCGGGCCGGAACATCACCTCGAAGTGCGCCGGGTGTGCGACCGCGAAACGCACATAGGCCGTCCCGGCCTCGACCAGGTCGTCACCTGCGGCGTTGACGGCGTCGGCCAGCAGGTCGTAGCCCTCGGCCGCGAGCGCGGTGAGCAGGCCGGGTTTGGTGCCGAAGTGGTTCTTGAACGCCGCGTGCGAGACGCCCGCGCGGCGTGCCACGTCCCGCAGGCTCAGTGCGGCGAGCCCGCCGCCCTCCTTGATGGCCTCGGCGGTCGCCTCGAGTGCGGTCCGGCGCAGGTCTCCGTGGTGGTACGGCCGATGGTTCACGATCCGGATATTACCATTGACAACATTACGAGGGCAAGCGTATGTTGCCAATGGAAACTTGCGGGAGGGGCAGATGCCGGACGACCAACTGGGGGACCCGTGGAACCGCTCATCGCTCTGACAGTCGGCTTCGGTGGCGCCCGGCTGGCGGGACTCGCCGGCGTCGACGCAGTGGACGGGTGGCAGCCCGCGCTGCGGGTCGGGCTCGCGCTGATGTTCCTGCTCACCGCGTTCGCACACTTCTTTCCCAGGTTGCGCGCGGACCTTGTCGCCATGGTCCCGCCGGCGCTTCCGCGCCCGGACCTCCTGGTCACGCTCACCGGGGTCCTGGAAGCCGCCGGAGCCGTCGGCGTCCTCATCCCGGCGACCGCATCCCTGGCCGCGGCCTGCCTGATCGCGCTGATGATCGCGATGTTCCCGGCGAATGTCTCCGCGGCCCGGCGCAACGTGGCGCAGGGCGACCCGATCGGCCCGCGCACCGCGCTGCAGCTGGTCTTCATCGCCGCGGCGGCGCTCGCCATCCCGTGACCGCGCCCGGCAATCCACGCCGGGGGGCCACTCGGCTGCTGGCGCCGGCCGCGAACGCGTCGTTAGGCGGGCTGCCGGTCCTGCTCGGCCTGCTCGCCCGGGACAACCATCTGCCGCACGTGTTCGCGCTCAAGGCCGACCGCCACATGCACCGCCAGGGCGTCCTCGCCCTGGCCGTCGTCTCGGGCGTGCCGCTCACCGGCGTGGTCGCCGTCGTGGTGACGGCCACCGAACTGGCCGACGGCGCCTGGCTGGTGCTCGTCGCGCTGCCGCTGCTGGTGTGGATGTTCACCCGGGTGCGGACGGCGTACGAGCGGATCGGCGACCAGCTGCAGCTGGGGCGGGTGCCGCAGAGCCCGCGGCGGACGCGCTGCGCTGGGACTGGGAGTTGCGGCGCCCCGGGGTGGAGCCGGCGGAGCTCGAGTCGCACGCCCGGCCGCTGGCCGCGTACGTCCGCGAGCCGGCCGTAGGCCACCCCGACAGCCGGATCACGGTCGTGATCCCCGAGGCCGAGCCCCCCCGCACGTGTGGCAGCGGCTGCTGCACAACCGGCGCGGCGCCGTGGTCGCGCACGCGGCGCGCCGCGGCGCGGACGCGGTGCTGTGCCGGCTGCGGTTCCGGATGCGGATGTAACGCGGGGCACGTCCCGGGGCGTCATCACGGTGTGGGGAAGACGACACTCCCGGCCGTACATCCATGGGGGCCTCTCGTGCGTCTTCTCTGCGCCGGGACCTTGTCGGTCCTGCGGTAGCGACCTCTGAATAGGGTGGGAAGACTTTGAGATTTCGGACACGCGGCCTGCGCAGCGCTGTGATCGTCACCGCCACGGCCGCGGCCGTGGTGGCCGGTGGCCTCGTGGCCGCTCCGGCGCAGGCGCTGACCACCCCGTCGATCACCGCGCTCAGCGGTTACGTCAAGAACAGCGGCACGGGCACCACGCTGTACTGGAAGGGCGCCGACACCCGCCGGCTGACCGGGTCCACGACGAAGATCATGACGGCGAAGGTGGTGCTGAAGCAGTCCAACCTCAACCTCGACGCCAAGGTCACGATCCAGAAGGCGTACAGCGACTACGTCGTCGCCAAGGGCGGCTCGTCGGCCCGGCTCGTCGTCGGGGACAAGGTGACCGTCCGCCAGCTGCTCTTCGCCATGATGCTGCCGTCGGGGTGCGACGCGGCCTACGCGCTGGCCGACAAGTTCGGTACGGGCACCACGCGGGCGGCCCGCGTCAAGTCGTTCATCGGGAAGATGAACTCCGAGGCCAAGAACATGGGCCTGAAGAACACCTGGTTCGACTCCTTCGACGGGATCAGCAACGGCAACAACTTCTCGAGCGCGAAGGACCTCACGCTGATCGCGCGGAGCGCGATGAACAACTCCTCGTTCCGCTACATCGTCAAGCTCAAGTCCACGACGCAGAAGGTGACCACGAGCAGCGGTGGCTACCGGTACATGTACTGGACCAACACGAACAAGCTGCTGAGCACGTACAGCGGCGCGATCGGCGTGAAGACCGGCTCGGGCGCGTCGGCCAAGTACTGCCTCGTCTTCGCGGCCACCCGGAACGGCAAGACGATCATCGGGGCCGTGCTCGCCTCGGCCAGCGCGACCGACCGGGCGAACGACGCCAAGAAGCTGCTGGACTACGGCTTCGCCAAGTAGCGAGCGGAAGTAACGGGCGGGGGCGCGGGGGACCCGCCCTCCACCGTGAGGGGGGCGCGGCGAACGCGCCCCCCTCACGCGTCGTACACGCAGCGAAAGCCCATGTGCCCCGTCGTACTGTCCGGGGTGTTGGAGGTGCGGGCCGCCACCCGGTAGCGGTTGCAGTACGAGAGGTGGCACAGGTACGACCCGCCGCGGATCACCTTCGCCGTGCCCGAGGGCGGGCCGGCGGGGTCCGTCCGCGGCGCGGGGCCGTGGTCCGTGGACCACCAGTCCGCGCACCACTCCCAGACGTTGCCGGCCATGTTGTACAGACCGAAGCCGTTCGGCTCGTACGTGTCGACCGGCGCCGTCCCGCGATAGCCGTCCTCGGCGAGGTTCTTCGTGGGGAAGCGGCCCTGCCAGATGTTGCAGCGGTGCTCACCGTCCGGGGTGAGGTCGTCGCCCCACGGGTAGCGGGCCTGCTCGAGGCCGCCGCGGGCGGCGTACTCCCACTCCGCCTCCGTCGGCAGCCGGCCGCCCGCCCACCGGCAGTACGCGTCCGCGTCGTGCCACGACACGTGCACCACCGGATGCCGCTCGCGGCCCTCCGTCGTGCTGCCGGGGCCCTCCGGCGCCGCCCAGTGGGCCCCGTGCACCCCGCACCACCACGGCGTCTCCGCCGGGCGCTCGCTCACCTTGCGCAGGGCGCCGGGCAGGAAGGACGCGAAGACGTACGACCAGCCGAAACGTTCCGCCTCGGTCACGTACCCGGTCTCCGCGACGAAGCGGGCGAACTCGCCGTTCGTCACCGCGTACGGCGAGACCCGGAACGGCCGTACCGTGACCGTCCGCACCGGCCCCTCACCGTCCGCCGGGAAGCCCTCGGCGCCGTCCGTGCCCATCAGGAACCCGCCGCCGGGCAGGGCCACCGCCCCGTCGGCCGGCGCGGCGCCGCCCGTACGCGGTCCGGGCGCCGTGAGCCGCAGCAGCGCCGGGCCGCCGTCGCGGGCGGGCGCGCAGCAGCCGCGCGGTTCGTGGTGGTCGTGGCTCATGCGCGTGTCCTCGTGTCCGTCCGCACGCCTCTGTCCGAGGAGCTGTCGGGAGACCATACCCAGCGACCCGGGGGGCTTGCCGAACCGTCCGGCTCCGCGGAGCCCGTCGTGCGGATGCTGCCGGGGTGCGCGCCGCCGGGCCCGTTCGGCCGGCGGGTGACGATAACCGGCTGGTTATCGCCCGTACTCGTATTGGGCGTTGATCAGCCAGGGCGGGGACGGGATCGTGGGGGCGACCGTGGGCCGGGCGGGTGGGCCCGTACTGTGAGGTGGAGGCAGGTGGGGATGCTGTGCTCATTGGCTGGTACGGCGGCCGGGGATGGGGTGTGGGATGGGTGAGCCAGTGGTGGGTGAGCCGTCCGCGGGCGGGTCGGCCGTGATCGAGACCGAACGGCTCGCGCTGCGCCCGCTGACCCCCGGGCAGGCCGACGCGGTCGTCGCCGGCGACCGGGACGGGCAGCCGTGGGCGGAGGGCTATCCGCGCGGGGACGACCAGGACGTCGCCCGGATGTTCCTCGGCCGGCCGGGTGGCGAGCCCTGGTTCGGGCCGCTGCAGATCGTGGACCGCGCCACCGGGCTGGTCGTCGGCGGGATCGGGTTCTTCGGCCCGCCCGGCGACGACGGAACCGTCGAGTTCGGCTACGGCGTGGCCAAGGAGACCGAGGGCCGCGGCTACGCCACCGAGGCGGTGCGCGCGCTGCTGCGGTTCGCGTTCGACAGCGGGCGCGTGCGCCGGGCGGTCGCCGACACCACGCACGAGAACGCGGGCTCGCAGCGGGTGCTGGAGAAGGCGGGCCTGCGCCATGTGCGGTCGGACGAGCGACTGCGCTACTACGAGACGGACACCGCCGGCTGAGCCGGTGCCGGAGCGCGGCCGCCCGGCTCCCGCACCGGTCCGCGGCACCCGCCCCCACCCCCTTCTCCGCCCGGTAGCGTGACCGGATGGATCACTTCTCCCGCTCCTGGAACGCCCTGCTCGACGCGGTCGCCGGGCTCGCGGACGAGGACTTCGAGCGGCCGTCGGGCTGTACGGGCTGGAGCGTGCGGGATCTCGTCTGCCATCTGGTGATCGACGCGCAGGACGTGCTGATCACGCTCGTCACGCCCGCCGACACCGCGCCCACCGTGGACGCGGCCGGGTACTGGAGCCTCCTGGACGAACCGCCGTCCGGCGACGACCCGCTGGACGCGCTGATCCCCCGGCTCGCCGCGGCGTACGGCGAACCGCGATGGCTGAAGTTCCACCTCGACGACGTCGGTTCCGCGGCCGGGCGCGCCGCGCGGCTCGCGGATCCGGGCGCCCGTGTCAGCACCCAGGGCAAGGTGCTGACCGCCGGCGACTATCTCGGTGCGTACGTCCTGGAATGGACGCTGCACCACCTCGACCTGACCGCCCATCTGCCGTCGGCCCCCGAACCGCCGCCCGCGGAGACCCTCGCGGCGGCACGCGCGCTTCTGGAGCGGATCGCCGGCGCCCCCTTCCCCGGGTCGCTCTCCGACACGGACGCGCTCCTCGTCGGCACGGGGCGCCGCGCGCCGACCGGGGCGGAGGACCTGGGCGAACTCGCGGCGCGGATCCCGTTGATCCTCGGCTGACGGGCGGTTCCCGTACGAGGAGGCGGCCGGCGGCAAGCCTGGCGAGATGACGACACGTCGCAAGGTCGCCACCCGGCGCCCCTTCCCGGGCGCGGCGCGCCGGGCGCATGGTCGGGCGGAACACCCCGTCCCTCCGCCAGGGGGTGCGGCTCGTACCGCAACGAAACGACGCGTCATGAACCGAATCCCACCCCGCCGGGGCCTCCCCCTGGCAGCGCTGCTCGCGACCGCACTGCTGGCGCCGCAGCCCCTCGCCCTCGCCGCCGGGTCCCCGGCCGGGACCCCGAGTGCCGAGGAGCTGCTCGAGTCCCTCGACCCCGCGCAGCGGGAGGCGCTCGACCGGCTCGCCCGGATCGACGTGGACGGGCTGCACTTCAGCGACGGTAAGGCGCTCGCCTCCGCCGAGCCGGTCGACGTGATCGTCCGCTTCGAGCAGGCGCCCGCCCGCACCGCCCCGCTGTTCGCCGCCAAGCAGGGTCGCACCCTCTCCGCCGCGGAGGCGCGCCGGGAGGTCGCCGACGCGCAGGACGCGTTCACCGCCGCGCTCAGGAAGGCCCTCCCGGCCCAGGCCGACGGCAAGGCCGTCTACAACGTGCACCGCCGCTACAGCGAGGGCTTCGCGGGCGCCGCCCTGACTCTGCCCGGCGACCGGGTGCGGGAACTCCTAGCGATCGACGGCGTGGCGGGCGTGTGGCCCGACACCACCGTCAAGGCCCTGTCCGCCACCGCCACCACCGCCACGGACGCCCCCGCCGACACCGACTCCGACGGCGACGCGATATCCGCCGGCCTCGACCGCCTGCACGCCGAGGGCGTCACCGGCAAGGGCGTCAAGGTCGGCGTCATCGACACCGGCATCGACTACAACCACCCGGACCTGAAGGACGTCTTCGCCGGCGGCTACGACTTCGTCGACGACGACGCCGACCCGATGGAGACGACCTACGCCGACTGGAAGGCGTCCGGCAGCCCCGAGACCAACGGCGGCTCGGCCTACTACACCGAGCACGGCACCCACGTCGCCGGCATCGTCGCCGGCCGCGGCGCCGCCGCCGACGCGCTCGCCGCGCACGGTGTGGCGCCGGACGCGAGCGTCTACGCGTACCGGGCGCTCGGCCCGTACGGCAGCGGCAGCACCAGCGCGATCATGGCCGCGATGGACAAGGCGCTGAAGGACGGCATGGACGTCGTCAACATGTCCCTGGGCGCCTCCGTCAACGACCCGGTGTCGCCGCAGGCCATCGCCGCCGACAACCTGGTGCTCGCCGGCGTCACCACCGTCATCGCGGCGGGCAACTCCGGCCCCGGCGCCGGCACCCTCGGCACCCCCGGCGCCGCCGCGCTGCCGCTGACCGTCGGCGCCAACGACACCACGCTGACCCTGCCGTCCTTCACCGCCGCCACGAGCGCCGGCCAGGCCGAGGCGCGGCTGCTGGCCCAGCCGTACGGCGACGCCCTCACCCCGCTCACGGAGCACCCGTACGACCTCGTCGACGTGGGCACCGGCACCAACGCCGGCTACACCGGCAAGGACGTCACCGGCAAGGCGGTCGTGGTGCGGCGCGGGGGGATCAGCCTCGACGAGAAGGTCCGGCGCGCGAAGTCCAAGGGCGCCGCCGCCGTGCTGCTCGTCAACGACAACGCCGCCGAGGGGCACATCCCGAACTACCTCGGCGAAAGCTCCGGGTTCGTTCCCGCGTTCTCCGTCACCGCCGCCGACGGCGCCGCGCTCACCGGCCAGGTGGCCCTCACCCGCGCCGGCGACTTCCGGCTCGGCGGCGGCCGCATCGCCTCGTTCAGCTCCCGCGGCCCGGTGTACGGCACCAGCGCCGTCAAGCCGGAGGTCACCGCGCCGGGCGTGAGCGTCCTGTCGTCCGTGCCGTCGTACATCGCCGACCCGGTCACCGGGGACTACACCTACGCCTACGCCCGCCTCAGCGGCACGTCGATGGCCACCCCGTACGTGGCGGGCGCCGCGGCGCTGCTGCTGCAGCACGACGCCGGGCTCACCCCGGACGGCGTGAAGACCGCGCTGATGAACACCGCCCGCCCGCTGGCCGGCACCACCTCCGTCTTCGACCGGGGCGCCGGGCGGATCGACCCGTACGCCGCCGTGCACACCGGTACGACGGTGGCGGCGCTGGACACCACGCCGTACCCGGCCGCGGACGGGACCGAGTCCCAGCTGCCGTACCGTACGGGCGCGCTGGACTTCGGCACCCTGCCGCTGGGCTCCGCGCTCGAGCGCACCACCCGGCTGCAGCTGGTCAACGACACCGACCGGCCCGTGACGTACACGGTGGGCGTCGAGGGTGTGGCGGGTGTGCGGCTGACCGTGACCGACCGGGTCACCGTCGGCGCGCACGGCAAGGCGTACGCGCAGGCCGCGCTGTCGGTGCCGGAGGGCACCCCGGCCGGGACGTACGAGGGCACCGTCACCTTCACCCCGCAGGGCGGCGGGCAGGTGCTGCGCGTTCCGTTCGGTACGCGGCTGGCGAAGACCGGCTTCGAGCAGATCTGGATGACCAAGCCCGTCGGCTCCACCAGCCAGGGCACGGGCGTCGGGCAGGCCGTCGACGGCGCGGTGAAGTTCGACCTGGCGATGGCGGGGCAGCTGCGCTCCGTCGAGCTGTTCCTCGCCGACGAGAACGGCGAGGACCTCGGCTACATCGGCGCCATCAACACCACCGGCCTCACCGAGGGCGTGCGCTACGGCCCGGCGGACATCCGCGGCTGGTACTACCCGCTGACCGGCGACAAGGACGTGCCCGTCGACCCGCGCGGCCGGTACGCCCCCGACGGCCACTACAAGCTGCGGATCGTCGGCGTGGACGGCGAGGGCACCCGCTACCCCGAGGTCCGCGACATCTACCTCGACTCCAGGGCGCCGGAGTACTCCGACACCCACGGCGCCTGGGACCCGTCCCGGCCCACCGTCGTGGAACGGGCCGCGGACGCCACCCGGTTCGACATCCGCGGCACGCTGACCGACGGCCAGGTGGACGCGATCCGCGCGGCCGGCATCGACATCGGGCAGGACGCCAACCGGGTCGCCTACTCCACGTACAGCCTCAACATCCCCGACGGGAGCATCAAGGCCGACGCCCAGGGGGTCGTCGACGGCGGCGCGACGATCTCGCCCCTCCCGCCGACCGGCTTCGTGAAGATGTGGCCCATGGACGCGGCGGGCAACCTCGGCGGCGTACGCCTGGTCAGCCTGATCAAGGAGGGGCTGCCGTACGTCGTCGGCGCAGCGTCCGCCGCCTCCGCGCGGGCCGGTGACACCGTGTCGTACACGCTGACCGCGCACAACGCGCAGCAGTGGAAGTCCTTCACCAGCCAGATCCGCTACGACAACCGCAACCTGCGGATCGTGTCGGTCGAGCCGACCGAGGCGCTGCGGGCGTACGGCCCGTCGGAGGTCCGGCTCACCGACACCCCGGCCGGGGCCTCGTCGTCCGTCAGCGCGTCCTTCGACGTCTCCGCCGCCGAGGGCGTCAGCGGCGACGTGCCGCTGCTGAAGGTGACGTACGAGGTGCTGGACGGCGCCTGGACGGCCGCCGCCGGACTCTCCACCGGCACCACCTACGCGAACCGGACCGACGGGACGAAGGTCTCGCTGAACACCCAGTACTACGGCAGCGTCCGCAAGCTCAACGCCACCTCGTTCGTCAGCGCCCGGCCGGCCGCCGAGGCGCTGCTGACGCCGGGTTACGCCTACGACACCACGCGCGACTACAGCGCCGACGGCTTCGACGCGGTCCTCACCGCGCCGGACGGCACCCGCCGGCAGCTGACCGTCGACGCGCAGGCGCGCACCTCCGCCACGGTGCCGGTCACGGACGAGCCGTACCGGCTGGAGGTCCGTGTCCCGGGCCACTTCACCTGGTACGAGGACATCGACGTGTCGGACGCGGGCGCCGGCACGTCCGTCGCCTCCGCCCCGGCGCTGGTCGCCGGCGACGTCAACGGGGACGACGTGATCGACGTGCGGGACGCCGCCGCGGTGTACGAGGCGCGGGGCACGGACCTGCGCGCGGCGGACATCGACCACGACGGGACGGTGGACGAGCGGGACCTGGCCTGGGTGGCGAACAACTACCTGCGGCAGAACACGACCGCCGACCACTACACCGCGCCGGCGACGAAGGTGAACGGGCGGACGCTGGAGGACTACAAGTCCCTCATGTGACCGCCCCGCGCCACCCATGACCTGGGTGTGAGAGGCACGCCGGCGCCTCTCACACCCAGCCGACACCTCTCACACCCAGTTGTTGCGCATGGCGTACCACCCCAGCTGCACCCGCGAGCTGACCGCCGCCGCGTCCATCAGCGCCCGCACCCGGCGCTGCACCGTACGCGGGGAGGCGCCCAGCTGGTGCGCGGTCGCCGCGTCGGTCAGCCCGGACAGCATCAGCTGCAGGATCCTGCGGTCCGTCGGGCTGAGATCGCCGCCCTCGCGCATGTACGGGCGGGAGCGCCGCCAGTTCGCCTCGAACAGCTCGGTGGCCAGCATCACCAGCGGCCGCCGCAGCAGCAGCGAACGCTCCGGGCTGACCTGGACCATCGCCACCTCGTCGTCGGCGATGGCCAGCTTGATCAGCGGCTGGTCCACGATCCGTACCTCGTGCCCGGCCGCCAGCCGCTCGTCGAGCGCGCCGATGGCCGCCGGCTCGGCGAGGAACTCGCGGTCGACGAGCACCCGGTAGTGGATGCCCGCCCGCTCCTCGGCCTGCGCCGCGTCCTCGAAGAAGGTCGACGGCACAGGCGCCACGGTGTTCGCGCCGGTCTGGAACGCCGCCATCGACGTGTGCGCCCCGGTCTCCAGCTCGCGCACCCGGCGCGCCTGCGCCTCGCGCCCGTCCACGAACTCGACGAAGTCCAGGCCGGTGTCCGGCAGCTCCCCGAGCCGCCAGGCGGCGAGCAGACCGCTCACGGCGGACTCGGCCTGCCGCAGATCCTCCTGAAGCCTCCCGAGCGCTGGGCGCAGCGCCGCCATCGGCATCGGGGCGGACGGGCCGGTGCCCGACTCCTCCCCTTCCGGGCCTTGTGGGGCGGGTGTTCCAAGATCGGACTGCATGGGCTCAAGTCTCACCGATGGTCCGGTCGGTGTCACTGCAGCGTTTGTCTCAATCAAGACGCCGTTGGCCGGCACACGACCACCCTCCGGCCGGAGCGGCCGGAGGGTGGGGGACGAAACGGTCCTTTCGTGCCGGATCAGCGCAGGGCGTACGCCCTGATCACCGTCTGCGTCACCGAGTTGCCGTCCGCGTCGGACGCCGCGAACCGCAGCGACACGTAGCCGGGTCCGGCCGGGTGCCGGGCCGTCACCGAGAAGCGGCCCCCGCCGAGACCGGCGGCCTCCGACCGCTGCCACGTGGCGCCGTCGTCGTACGACACCTCCGCCGTCAGCGCGCCGACCGCCGCCGCGTCCGTGACGCCGGGCTCGGCGGTGTGCACCTGGAAGGTGTACGGCGCCCCGGACGGGGCCCGGTTCTGCAGGTCGAGCGGCAGGTCGTAGTACAGCTGCAGCAGCGGTACGGGAGCCGTGCCCGAGGTCGGCCTGGCGGAGGTGAACGTCCACTCCGAGTGGGTCCGCGTGGACAGCGGCCACCAGGAGGCGGTGCGCTCGGTGTCCATGGTCAGCGTGTACTCGGTCGGCTCCGCGTACGGGGCCGGGAACGAGCCGACGGCCGTGGTGCGCTTGACGATCAGCTGGCCGTGGGCGAAGAGCTGGGTGGTGGACTTGTCGGTCTTGAACCCGTACACGCCCTCGTGGACGTTGGAGCCGTCCGTCCAGGGCTGGACGCCCAGGTTCAGCTGCGTCGCCCCGCGCAGCGGGTAGAACTCCCCGCGGCCCTCCGGGATCGCCGGGCGCAGCACGCCCTTGTGCCAGGACTCCTCCACCACCTGGCCGGGCCGGTAGCCGGTGCGGTCCCCCTTGACCACGCTGTCGTACTCGCCGTTGAGGTACGCGAAGTGCTCCCACTCCACGCCGGCCGTCGACACCCACTCGGTGCGGTGGATCGGCGACGGCAGCGGACGCGGTGTGGTCCACACCGTGGCCTGGATCGCGCCGGGGCGGAACGCCCAGCGCAGATCGCGGCCGGTGCCGCCCGCGAGCGGCGAGTGGTAGTCGGCCTCGATGCGGGCCGTGGTGGTGTCGTCGACCGTGACCGACGTGTCCTCGGGGATCTGCTGGTTCCACGGGAAGAGCAGGTCGTACGCGTACCTGCTGCGGGCGTCCGCGACGACCTTCAGCTTCAGGTCGCCGCCCGCCGCCTGCTCCGCGAGCGCCGCGCCGGGGCCCGCGTCCAGGGTCATCGCGGGGATCGCCGTGGTGCCCGAGGCGAGGAAGCGGCCGGGTGCGGTGGCGTACACCAGGGCGGCGGAGGCGCCGGCCTTCGCGGCGTTCGCGACCTGCTCGGTGAGCGGTACGGCGGCGTCCGCGCGGATCAGCGCCAGACCGCCGGCGAGGTCCCGGCCGGCCAGCTCCGCGCCGGTCGCGGTGCCGGCGGGCACGGCCCTGAGCACGCTGGTGCCGTCCAGCTTCGGGGAGCCCACGACGTACTCCGGCGTCGGGACCGGCTGACCGCCCGCGGTGGTGACGGTGAGTTCGGGGGAGGTCATCACCCACTGCGAGAAGACCGTGAACCGCTCGCGGTCCGTCCGGTCGGTGGGCAGCGCGTAGATGTGGTCGACGTACTGGTCGAGCTGGGCGATCTGGGACAGCATGCGCGAGCCGCTGGTCCGTTCGTAGCCGAGGATCACCCCGCGGTGCTCGGCGGGCTTGGGCGTACGGACCGCGATCTCCCGGGCCTTGCTGCCGTCCAGGGTGAGCGTCATGTCCCCGCTGACGGTGACCTCGGGATCCCCGGCGAGGGTGAAGTCGACGACCTGGGTCCCCGACTCGTCGTGGCTCGCGAGATAGCCCATCAGGCTGTACGTGCCGGGCTTGACCCGGAAGACCGCCTGGCCGAGGGAGTTGAGCGGGACGGTCGAGGTCGCGCCGGTCTCCAGGTTGTACAGGCTCGCGTCGCTGTTGCGGTACGCGGGCTTCCCGGCGTGGTTGATCCCCTTGACGGTCACCTGGACGACCTGGTCCTCCTTGACCAGCCCGAACTCCGTGTGCACGGCCGTGGCGGCGTCCTCGCGGGCCACGGCGGTCAGTTCGCCGGTGATCCGCCCGGACGGACCCTGGCCGGTATCCGCGGTGAGCGTGACCTCCGCGGTGCCGTGCGCGGGCACGGTCACGGAGTCCTGCGACGGGGTGACCACGCCTGCGGGCAGCGCCTCGCCGAGGCTCGTGGCGCCGCGGACGGTGAGGTCGAGGGTGAGTGGGGTGTCGCCGTCGTTGCGGTAGCCGACGGTCCGCTGTACGGGGTCGGTCGCCACGCCGTACTTGAAGAAGCCGTAGCTCACCGAACCGGTCGCGGTCAGCGCCTGCGACGTGGCCCGGGCGAGGTCCGTCCGGCCCGCGCCCTGGTCGAAGCCGGAGGCCGCGGCGATCTGCTTCGACGTGCTCATCAGCGCGTCCTTCAGCTGCCGCGGCGAGAAGTCCGGGTGCTCCTGGGCGAGGATGGCGGCCGCTCCGGAGACGTGCGGGGTGGCCATCGAGGTGCCGCTGAGCGCCGCGTAGTAGTCGTTCACCGTCGTGCCCGGCGAGGTGCCGGCGGCGCGGGCGGCGACGATCCCGACGCCGGGCGCGGAGATGTCGGGCTTCAGGGTGCCGTTCGGGGTGGGACCGCGGCTGGAGAACGAGGCGGTGGCGTCGTTGCGGTCGACGGCGGCGACGGACAGCGCCGCGGCGGCCGTCGAGGGGCTCGACACGCTCGCCGGGGTCGGGCCGGTGTTGCCGGCGGCGATGACGAACAGCGCGCCCGTCTCCTCGGTCAGCGCGTTCACGGCGAGGCTCGCCGGGTCGTCGCCGTTGCTCGGCCCGCTGCCCAGGCTCATGCTGATCACGTCGGCCCCGTCACGGGCGGCCCACTCCATGGCGGCCATCACCGCGGAGGTGGTGCCCTGGCCGGTCCGGTCGAGGACCTTGCCGACGATCAGGCCGGCGCCGGGGGCGACGCCCCGGTAGCGGCCGTCGGAGGCGGCACCGGAGCCGGCGATCGTCGACGCCACATGGGTGCCGTGGCCGTTGAGGTCGGTGACGGACGCCTCGGTGGTGAAGTTGCGGGAGTCGACGACCTTGCCCGCGAGGTCCGGGTGCGTCAGATCGATGCCGCTGTCCAGTACGGCGACCTTGACGCCCTTCCCGTCGTAACCGGCCTGCCAGGCGGCCGGGGCGCCGATCTGCGCCGTGCTGCGGTCGAGGTCCGCCCGCATCCGGGCGTCGAGCCAGACGTGCTCCACCCCGCCGTCGAGGCGGGCGCGCCGGTTGCCCGCGCCCGGCCGGACCAGGTCCTTCCACAGCCGGCCCGCCTGCTTCTTCGGCGTGCGCAGCGCGTTGGCGTTGACGCTGGTGAGGGTGCGCGTGCGGGTCGCGCCGGCCGGAGCCTGGGCGCGGGCGGCCGGGGTGGCGTCGTCGTACGCGACGATCAGCGGCAGCTCGGCGGAGCGGGCGTCGTCGTAACCCTGCGCGAGGAGGCTCGTGACGTTGAAGAGCCCCACGTCCAGCACCCCGGAGTCCAGCAGGTCCTGCGCCTGCTCGGGGATGACGAACAGCCCCTCGTCCGTCTCCCGGACGAACGCGTTGTGACGTATCGCGCCACCGCTCTCGTCGGGGACGAGCATCGCCCCGCGGCGTCCGTCGGGCCATTCGGTCAGGCTCACCACGTCACCCGTGACCAGGGTGATCCGGTGCTCGGTGGGCGCGCCGTCCGGCTGCTGTACGGCGTCCGGCTCCTGCCCGGTGGGCGGCGATTCGGCGGCGCCGGGCGCCTGGAGTGCGGCGAGTGCGAGGACGGTCGCGATGCCCAGGACGGGCAGGCGGCGGGATCCGGGCATGGGCGAAGTGCCTCCGTCGGTCGGGGGTGACGGGTGCGTGCCAACGGAGCTTGATCGACGGGGGGTTGGGCGGGCAAGGCGTTACGGGTGGCGACATTGCGACCTGACGTATAGCGGTCAGCTCGGCCCGTAACGGCGAGTCCCCCGTGCCGGGGAGGCGCGGGGGACTCGGGTGGTGCGTTACGGCGGTGGCGCGACCGCTCGGTCCCGCCGGGCGGTGCGGCCGTCTCGCGAGGCGGTGGGGCCGCCGGGCTACTTCGCCGGCTCGGGCTCCGGCTCCTCGGCCGCCTCCGCCGCGCCCGACGGGTCGGCCGGGGTCTTCACCGAGTCGAGGAGCAGCTGCGCCACGTCCACGACCTGGAGGGACTCCTTCGCCTTGCCCTCGTTCTTCTTGCCGTTCAAGGAGTCGGAGAGCATCACCAGGCAGAACGGGCAGGCCGTCGAGACGATGTCCGGGTTCAGGGAGAGGGCCTCGTCGACGCGCTCGGTGTTGATGCGCTTGCCGATCCGCTCCTCCATCCACATCCGGGCGCCGCCGGCGCCGCAGCAGAAACCGCGCTCCTTGTGGCGGTGCATCTCCTGCTGGCGCAGGCCGGGGACCTTGTCCATGATCTCGCGCGGGGGCGTGTAGACCTTGTTGTGGCGGCCCAGGTAGCAGGGGTCGTGGTAGGTGATCAGACCCTCGACCGGGGTGACGGGGATCAGCCGGCCCTCGTCGATGAGGTGCTGCAGCAGCTGGGTGTGGTGGATGACCTCGTAGTGGCCGCCCAGCTGCGGGTACTCGTTGGCGAGGGTGTTGAAGCAGTGCGGGCAGGTCGCGACGATCTTCTTCTTGGCCTGCTCGACGACCACGCCCTCCTCGGCGTCCTCGCCGAAGGCCGTGTTCAGCATCTCGACGTTCTGCTGGCCGAGCTGCTGGAAGAGGAACTCGTTGCCGAGCCGGCGGGCGCTGTCACCGGTGCACGCCTCCTCGCCGCCCATGATCGCGAAGTTGACACCCGCGATGTGCAGCAGCTCGGCGAACGCCTTGGTGGTCTTCTTGGCCCGGTCCTCCAGGGCACCGGCGCAGCCGACCCAGTACAGGTAGTCGACCTCGGTCAGGTCCTCGACATCCTTGCCGACGACCGGGACCTCGAAGTCGACCTCCTGCGTCCAGGCGAGACGCTGCTTCTTGGCCAGCCCCCAGGGGTTGCCCTTCTTCTCCAGGTTCTTGAGCATCGTGCCCGCCTCGGACGGGAACGCGCTCTCGATCATCACCTGGTAGCGGCGCATGTCGACGATGTGGTCGATGTGCTCGATGTCGACGGGGCACTGCTCGACGCAGGCACCGCAGGTGGTGCAGGACCACAGCACGTCCGGGTCGATGACGCCGCCCTCCTCGGCGGTGCCGATCAGGGGGCGCTCGGCCTCGGCGAGGGCGGCCGCCGGAACGTCCTTGAGCTGCTCCGCGGTCGCCTTCTCCTCGCCCTCCATGGTCTTGCCGCCGCCGGCGAGCAGGTACGGGGCCTTGGCGGCGGCGTGCTCGCGCAGCGACATGATCAGCAGCTTGGGGGAGAGCGGCTTGCCGGTGTTCCAGGCGGGGCACTGCGACTGGCAGCGGCCGCACTCGGTGCAGGTGGAGAAGTCGAGCAGCCCCTTCCAGGAGAAGTGCTCGACCTGGGAGACGCCGAACTGGTCGTCCTCGCCCGGGTCCTCGAAGTCGATCGCCTTGCCGGCGCTCGTCATGGGCTGCAGCGCGCCCAGCGCGGTCGCGCCCGCGGCGTTGCGCTTGAACCAGATGTTCGGGAACGCCAGGAAGCGGTGCCAGGCGACGCCCATCGTGGTGTTCAGGCCGATGACCGTGGCCCAGATGAAGGAGACGCTGACCTTGATCATCGCGACCAGGTAGACCAGGTTCTGCAGCGTGCCGACGCTCAGCCCGTCGAACGCCTTCACCAGCGGGTACGAGACGAAGTACGCGGCCTCGTAACCCTCGACGTGGTGCAGCGCGCCCTCGAGACCGCGCAGCGCGAGGATGGCGATGCCGATGGTGAGGATCACGTACTCGACGAAGTACGCCTGCCACGAGGTGGAGCCCGCGAACCGGGACTTGCGGCCGGCCTTCGAGGGCAGGCTGAGCAGCCGGATCACGATCAGGACGAGGATGCCGACCACCGTCATCGCGCCGATGAACTCCGTGAACACCTCGAACGGCGTCCAGTCGCCGATGACCGGCAGCAGCCAGTCGGCCTGGAAGAGCTGGCCGATCGCCTGCACGAGCGTCGGTACGAGGGTGAGGAAGCCGATCGCCACGAACCAGTGGGCGAAGCCGACGATCCCCCAGCGGTTCATCCGGGTGTGCCCCAGGAACTCGCGCGCGAGAGTGACCGTACGGGCGACGGGGTCGTCCGTACGGCTGCCCGCGGGGACGGGCTGGCCGAGCCTGACGAAGCGGTAGATCTGCGCGGCGGCGCGGCCGAGCAGCGCGACGCCGATCGCTGTGATGACCAGCGAGACGACGATGGCGGCTAGTTGCATGGTGGGGCTCCTTGCGAGGGGCGTCCGGAGCGTGGCGCTGACTACTAAGCGGTAACTTATCTCGTTTTCCGCTTGAGATTACCCGCCTTTCAGGACCGCCTGAAGCATCGAGGCCGGTGATCTGCGTCCCTTCGGCCACGGGGGGCCTGGGGGCCTGGTAAGCCCCCCAGCGACCACAGGCAGGAACGGAACGGGGCGGGCGGTTGCGTTCCGGCGGTTGGCGGGTTGGCGGGTTGGCGGGTTGGCGGGTTGGCGGGTTGGCGGGTCGGCGGGTGGGCGGGTGGCGCCGGCGCCCGCACCTGTCGGCCGACGGGGACCGGCACGATTCCAGCCCGTCCGGCGTTTGAGGACTGAGGCGCGAAGCGCCGAACCGCGCCGCAGGCGCCAGCACGACCGAACGCTCGCAGCGCGACCGGCACCGATCCCAGCCCGTCCGGCGCTTGAGGACGAGGCGCGAAGCGCCGACCGCGCCAGCCGGCGAAACCGCCACCCACCTGCAAAAACGCAACAAACATGAGCCGAGTCAACTCACATCATTTGACCCCACAGAACCCGCATGGCACCCTTGAGCCACCAAGGCTCAAGGGCAATGCATCCGGAGGATAGCGAAATGGCACGTGCGGTCGGCATCGACCTGGGTACGACAAACTCTGTCGTCAGTGTTCTCGAAGGCGGTGAGCCCACCGTCATCACCAACGCCGAGGGCGCCAGGACCACGCCGTCCGTCGTCGCCTTCGCGAAGAACGGTGAGGTGCTCGTCGGCGAGGTCGCCAAGCGCCAGGCTGTGACGAACGTGGACCGGACCATCCGCTCCGTGAAGCGTCACATGGGCACGGACTGGAAGCAGTCCATCGACGGCAAGGACTTCACCCCCCAGCAGATCAGCGCCTTCATCCTGCAGAAGCTGAAGCGGGACGCGGAGGCGTACCTGGGCGAGAAGGTGGCCGACGCGGTCATCACCGTCCCGGCGTACTTCAACGACTCCGAGCGTCAGGCCACCAAGGAGGCCGGCGAGATCGCGGGTCTGAACGTCCTGCGTATCGTCAACGAGCCGACGGCGGCCGCCCTCGCCTACGGCCTCGACAAGGACGACCAGACCATTCTCGTCTTCGACCTCGGCGGCGGCACCTTCGACGTCTCGCTGCTCGAGATCGGCGACGGCGTCGTGGAGGTCAAGGCCACCAACGGCGACAACCACCTCGGTGGTGACGACTGGGACCAGCGCGTCGTCGACTACCTGGTGAAGCAGTTCGCCAACGGCCACGGCGTGGACCTCGGCAAGGACAAGATGGCGCTCCAGCGCCTGCGTGAGGCCGCCGAGAAGGCCAAGATCGAGCTCTCGAGCTCCACCGAGACCACGATCAACCTGCCCTACATCACCGCCTCCGCCGAGGGCCCCCTGCACCTCGACGAGAAGCTGACCCGGGCGCAGTTCCAGCAGCTCACCCAGGACCTCCTGGAGCGCTGCAAGACCCCCTTCCACAACGTGATCAAGGACGCCGGCATCGCGCTCGGCGACATCGACCACGTGGTGCTCGTCGGCGGCTCGACCCGTATGCCCGCCGTCGCCGACCTGGTCCGTGAGCTGACCGGCGGCAAGGAGGCCAACAAGGGCGTCAACCCGGACGAGGTCGTCGCCATCGGCGCCGCCCTGCAGGCCGGTGTCCTGAAGGGCGAGGTCAAGGACGTCCTGCTGCTCGACGTCACCCCGCTGTCCCTCGGTATCGAGACCAAGGGCGGCATCATGACCAAGCTGATCGAGCGGAACACGACGATCCCGACCAAGCGGTCCGAGATCTTCACCACCGCCGAGGACAACCAGCCGTCCGTGCAGATCCAGGTCTACCAGGGCGAGCGCGAGATCGCGGCGTACAACAAGAAGCTGGGCATGTTCGAGCTGACCGGTCTGCCCCCGGCGCCGCGCGGCGTCCCGCAGATCGAGGTCACCTTCGACATCGACGCGAACGGCATCATGCACGTCGGCGCCAAGGACCTCGGCACCGGCAAGGAGCAGAAGATGACCGTCACCGGCGGCTCCGCGCTGCCGAAGGACGACATCGACCGCATGATGCGCGAGGCCGAGCAGTACGCGGAGGAGGACCACAAGCGCCGCGAGGCCGCCGAGACCCGCAACCAGGCCGAGCAGCTCGTCTACACCACCGAGAAGTTCCTCAAGGACAACGAGGAGAAGGTTCCCGGTGACGTGAAGACCGAGGTCGAGGCCGCAGTGGAGGACCTCAAGGAGAAGCTGAAGGGCGAGGACGTCGCGCTCATCCGCGAGGCCACCGAGAAGGTCGCCACGGTCAGCCAGAAGCTGGGCCAGGCCCTGTACGCCGACGCCCAGGCGTCCGGCGCGGCCGCCGGCGGTGCCGACGCCGGTGCCGCGGGTGCCCAGGCCTCCGCCGACGACGATGTCGTCGACGCCGAGATCGTCGACGACGACAAGCGGGACGGTGCCGCGTGACGGAGGAGACCCAGGGCTTCAGCGAGAGCGAGAAGTCCGACGTCCCCACCGACGCCGATGCCGCCTCTCAGGAAGCGGCAGCTGCCGCCGGGGCTGCCTCCGAGGAGGCGGCCCCGGCCGGGGACGCGGGCGCCACGCCTGCCGCGACGGCCCGGATGGACCAGGTGACCAAGGCGCTCGACGAGCGCACCCGGGACCTGCAGCGCCTCCAGGCGGAGTACCAGAACTACCGCCGCCGGGTGGAGCGCGACCGCATCGCGGTCAAGGAGGTCGCGGTGGCGAACCTCCTCACCGAGCTCCTCCCCGTGCTCGACGACGTCGGCCGGGCCCGGGACCACGGTGAGCTGGTCGGCGGCTTCAAGTCGGTCGCCGAGTCGCTGGAGACGGTCGTCGCGAAGATGGGCCTGATGCAGTTCGGCAAGGAGGGCGAGCCCTTCGACCCGCTGGTGCACGAGGCGCTGATGCACTCGTACTCCCCGGACGTCGAGGAGACGACCTGCGTGCAGATCCTGCAGCCGGGGTATCGGATCGGCGAGCGCACGATCCGTCCGGCGCGGGTGGCGGTCGCCGAACCGCAGCCGGGCGTCTCGCAGTCGACCGCCAAGGCCGAGCAGCCGGCCGAGGACAAGAAGGACGAGCCGGCGTCGAAGGACGAGGAGAGCGGTGGCCCGGACGAGGGCTGACGTGAACAGACGGCGCGTACGGGAGGAGGGACGCCGGGGATGAGCACCAAGGACTTCATCGAGAAGGACTACTACAAGGTCCTCGGCGTCCCCAAGGACGCGACCGAGGCCGAGATCAAGAAGGCGTACCGCAAGCTGGCCCGGGAGTACCACCCCGACGCCAACAAGGGCGACGCCAAGGCCGAGGAGCGCTTCAAGGAGATCTCCGAGGCGAACGACGTCCTCGGCGACCCGAAGAAGCGCAAGGAGTACGACGAGGCGCGCGCCCTCTTCGGCAACGGGGGCTTCCGCCCCGGTGGCGCGGGGGGCACGGGCAACTTCAACTTCGACCTCGGCGACCTGTTCGGCGGGCAGCCGGGCGGCGCCGGGGGCACCGGCGGCTTCGGCGGCGGGCTGGGCGACGTGTTCGGCGGCCTGTTCAACCGGGGCGGCACGGGCACCCGTACCCAGCCGCGGCGCGGCCAGGACATCGAGTCCGAGGTCACCCTGTCGTTCAACGAGGCCGTCGAGGGGGCCACGGTCCCGCTGCGGATGTCGTCCTCCGCCGCGTGCAAGGCGTGCGCCGGCACGGGCGACAAGAACGGCACCCCGCGCGTCTGCCCCACCTGCCTGGGCACCGGCCAGGTGTCCCGGGGCGGGGGCGGCGGGTTCTCCCTCACCGACCCGTGCGTGGACTGCAAGGGCCGCGGCCTGATCGCCGAGACCCCCTGCGACGTCTGCAAGGGCTCCGGCCGGGCCAAGTCCTCGCGCACCATGCAGGTCCGCATCCCCGCCGGCGTCGCCGACGGCCAGCGGATCCGGCTGCGCGGCAAGGGCGGCCCGGGTGAGCGCGGCGGTCCCGCGGGGGACCTGTACGTCGTGGTGAACGTCGACAAGCACCCCGTCTTCGGCCGCAAGGGCGACAACCTCACGGTGACGGTCCCGGTGACCTTCCCCGAGGCGGCGCTCGGCGGCGAGATCTCCGTACCCACCCTCGGCGGCCCCCCGGTGAAGCTGAAGCTGCCGCCGGGCACGCCCAACGGGCGCACCATGCGCGCCCGCGGCAAGGGCGCGGTGCGCAAGGACGGCACCCGCGGCGACCTGCTGGTGACCGTCGAGGTCACGGTCCCGACCGAGCTGGGCGACAAGGCCCAGCAGACCTTGGAGGCCTACCAGAAGGCCACCGAGGACGAGGATCCGCGCGCTGAGCTGTTCAAGGCCGCGAAGGGAGCATGAGATGACGACGCCAGGAAGGCCAGGGGGCGGCGGCCGGGGCCGCAACCCCTACGAGCTGAACGACGACACCCCCGTCTACGTCATCTCCATCGCGGCCCAGCTCTCCGGCCTGCACCCGCAGACCCTGCGCCAGTACGACCGCCTCGGCCTGGTCTCCCCGGACCGCACGGCCGGCCGGGGCCGCCGCTACTCGGCCCGCGACATCGACCTGCTGCGCCAGGTCCAGGCCCTCTCCCAGGACGAGGGCATCAACCTGGCCGGCATCAAGCGCATCATCGAACTGGAGAACCAGGTCGCCGCCCTGCAGTCCCGCGTGGCGGAGCTGGAGGCCACGCTGGACGGCGTCGCGGACGTCATGCAGCAGCGCGAGGACCAGGTCCGGGCGCAGTACCGGCGGGACCTGGTGCCGTACCGCCAGGTGCAGGCCACCAGCGCGCTGGTGGTGTGGAAGCCGAAGCCGAAGCGGTGACGGCGGCTCAGGGGAGCTGATCGTCGCCGTCGAGAAGACCCGCGCCGGCCAGCAGATAGCCGAGTTGGGTCCGGCCGTTGCTGCCGAGGGCGGCCGAGAGCTTGGCGACGTGCCCGCGGACCGTGCGGATGTTGATGCCGAGGCGGGCGGCGATCTCCTGGTCGTCGTTGCCGGCGACCATGAGCCGGGCGATGTGCAGTTGTACGGGGGAGATCCCGTCCCGCGCGGCGGCGCGCTCCAAGGGGCCGCCCAGGGGCTTGCCGTGCTCCCAGAGCACGTCGAACGTGCGGCGCAGGAACTTGACGATGGGCGGGTGCCGGATCTCCAGGGCCGCGGAGTCGTCCTCGGCCGCGCTGAGCATCGCGACCTCGTCGTCCACCACGAACATCCGCCCGAAGACCTCGTAGACGGTGCGGATCTGCACGGGGTAGGAGGCCAGGCGCTGCCGGTACGCGAGCACGGTGGGCGAGTTGCGTACGGCGTGCACGTAGAGGGTGCGCATGACGACGCCGCGCTCCAGCGCCGGAACCGTCCGGTCGACGGCGGTGCTGAGCACCGCCGCCGGGCGGCGGCTGCCCGGCTGCATGGTGAGCAGCTCGTGGGTGGCCTCCGTCACCAGGTGGTCGAGTCGCTCGTTGATCTGGTCGACGCCGGCGACGGTGAAGATCGGCAGGCCGGACGGGACGCGTGTCGTCCGGCCCAGAAGTGCCTGGAACTCTCCCACGAGGTCCGCGGCGTACTGCAGATAAGCGCGTTCGCTGCGGCTCATCAGGAGCTCCAGGGCCTCTCCGGGCGGGACGGGGCGGAGCAGTTCGCCGTCCTGGTCGTCGGGGACGAGCAGATGCGCCTCCAGCGCGCAGGGTGCGGCGAGGGCCGCCTCCCGACGTACGCCGTTCTTGGCGAGGGCCTGGGCGTACAGGTTCCTGCCCGGCCGGCAGAGGTCCTGCCAGGGATGCGGTTCGTGGGATCCGTCAGCGGTCATGCGCATTCTCTTCTGTCGGCGTAAAACCCGCACTCAATGCGGCAACTGCTTGGAACTCCGGTCTCTTGTCGGGTAGTTCGGGCTCGGCCAGGCCGTCGGGCCTACAGTGCGTGGTGGTCGGTTCACGGAAATGGTGGCAGTTGAAGGTGCGACTATGTCATGCTCCCGGCGATAACGAGGAGTGAGACCGTGGCTGTCCCCCAACGCCCGCACTCGCATCCGGGAACGGAAGTCTGCCCCGAAGGCTGGCTTCTCTACGTTCGCGCACTGACGGAGGGGGCGGTCTCCCGGGAGACCGCCGAACCGGTCTCGTGCCTGCGGTCGTCGGGCCTGCTGCAGCCGGACGCCGTCGACCCGGGGCTTGCCAGGCCCATGCCGCCGGTCGTGGGACTGGTGACGCTGCTGACCCGGGAGGGCAGGGCCAGACGTGAGCGCATGAGCCGGCTCCAGGCTCAGCTGCAGGACCTCGCCGACTCGGGACCGCGCGAACCGGACGGTTTCCCGATGGGCCGGATCGTGGGAAGCGGCCCGATCAACGCGAGGCTCGACGCCGCGGCGGCGGAGTGCACACGGGAGATGCTGACGATGCAGCCGACCGCGAAGGGCGCTTCGCCCGCGGCTCTCGAACGCGCCTTCAGCCGTGACACCGAGCTCCTCGAGCGCGGCGTGTCCATGCGCACGCTGTATGTGCACGCCGTGCGGTTCAACCCCTCGGTGATGGCCTACCAGGAGCGCATCCGGGGCTATGCGGTGCAGGTGCGCACGATGCCCGCGGTGATCGAGCGGATGATCGTGGTGGACGACGCCGTCGCCTTCATTCCGGCGACCACCGACCGTTCGGAGGCGCTGGAGATCCGGTATCCGCCGTTCATCCAGGTCCTGCGCGCCTGCTTCGAGGTGTTGTGGCGCCTGGGCACTCCCCTGTGGGAACCGGTCGAGTACGGGGCGCGAGGCGAGCAGGTGTCGCCGGTCCAGCGGTACATCGCCAGAATGCTGGCCGGCGGCCTCGCCGACGCGGCCATCGCCGACCGTCTCGGAGTGAACGTACGGACGGTGCGGGGGCACATCGCCCGGCTCTCCCGAGCGCTCGGCAGCGCCAACCGCGCGCAGTTGGGCTTCCTCATCGCCCAATCGAGGATCCTGGACGAGGACTTGCCGCACGGTCTACACGCTTTCGTCGAGAATGCCTGAACGCGCGATCAGATAGCCGAGCTGCGCACGGCTCGTACTGCCGAGCGCGGCGGAGAGTTTGGCTATGTGGGAGCGGCAGGTCCGGACGTTCATCCCCAGCCGGCGGGCTATGGCCTCGTCGACGAGACCGTCCACCAGAAGCTTGGCGATGCTCACCTGAACGCCGGTGATGCCCTCGCGCTTGGCCTCGTAGTGGATCTCCTCGCCGAAGGGGACGGCTATCCGCCAGAACTGCTCGAAGACGCCCACGAGATAGGCGACGAGCCCCGGGTGGTGCAGCTCGAGGGCGATCTGGCGGTCGCTGCGAGCCGGGACGAAGGCGACCTTCCGATCGATGATGATGAGCCTGTCGATGATCTCCTCGAGGGTTCGGACCTCCATGCGTTCGCTTCCCACCAGCTCGAGGTAGGCGAGTGTCGACGGGGTGTGCCGGGCCGTGTGCTGATAGAGCGTCCGCATGCGCACCCCCCGGTCGAGCAGCGGCCGGTCCCGGCGCAGTGCCGCGTCGAACGTGCTCGGCTGGCGGCCGCTTCCCGGCTGTACGGTCAGCACTTCCTCCGTGCAGGCGGCGACCGTGCGGTCGAGCACGGCGTTGATGCGTTCGTACCCCTCGAGGACGTTGATGACGTGCGTGGTGGGCTGCTCGCGCGCGGTGATGGCCAGAA
Organism: Streptomyces sp. NPDC051940; assembly: GCF_040680895.1. Taxonomy (NCBI): domain Bacteria; kingdom Bacillati; phylum Actinomycetota; class Actinomycetes; order Kitasatosporales; family Streptomycetaceae; genus Streptomyces; species Streptomyces sp. NPDC051940. The sequence goes on from NZ_JBFAXR010000022.1 coordinate 50,782, forward strand.
AGGGCTCGAACGTGTCGGCGAGGTCCACGGTGAGCCGTCGCCGCTCCTGTATCTCCCGCTCTATGGGGATGAGGAGTTGGGCGAGTGCGGCGGACGGCGGCATGGGGATGAGCCACTGCTCGTCGGCGGGATCGGGGTGGAGCAGGTCGAGATCGACGAGGCAGGGGGCGTCGACGGTGGCGGACCTGGCGATCCTTCCCGTGCTGAGCGCTTCGGCATACGCGGTTCTGCCCGCTCGGCACAACTCGACGGCCGCATGAGGATGCCCGGATATGTCCCCACTGGCAGCCATTTGCACCCCCTCAGGCTTATGAAATGCAAGAACATGATGCCCTGCTGCGGTGGCGCGTGCACGGTGTCGTGAGTCATCTTTCATATGCGGGACCGGGACATAGCAAGCGAGGTGAGATCGGCCGTGAGTAGGACGGTACGTAGGGCTGGGGCCTTGCTCGCTGCATTGGCCTTCGCCCTCGGAGCGTTTGTGGTGGTCGGGAGCGGAGTCGTGTCCCAGCCGTCACACGAGTTCCTTGCGGATACAGGCTGGGGGCCGGCGCCGCCAAAACCGTGATCGGAACGTGAAGGTTGTCGGAGAGGGACGAGGCGACGATGACTGATCGATCGGGATGGCACTCGGTCGACCTGGACACCGCGATCCCCACCCCCGGCGACTCCATGACTGTCGTCATCTCCGGATGGCTGGTCACCATCACCAGAGACGAGGACGGTGATGTACGAGCCCACCACCGTGGGTCCGGACGATCCGCCCGATGCGTCATCCGGTGTGGCGTGATCTTCGTGAACCTCACCGAGGAGGTGCCCCAGTCGGTCGAAGCCGCCGAGGCCGACCTGCCGACCCACACCTCCACCCCCCACTGCGCCTGACGGGCGATTCCCCCCGGACACCGTCGCCCTGGGCGCTACGCCGGCGGTGCCATCGCTGCTGCAGTCAGCGATGGCACCGCCGTTGCCCTTCCCCTGGCGTTCCCCCGGTGCCAGGGGAAGAGGCGTTTCCGGGGCCCTGCTTCCGGGGTCCGGGTTTCGGGCCTATGCCCGGCCCATCGCCTTCGTCAGGGTGATCTCGACGGCCACCCGGTTCGGGTTGGGGGACGGTCGGCGGCCGTAGCGCTCCTCGTAGCGGCGCACCGCCTCCGCCACGGCGGCCGGGTCGGCCGTCACCCTCGCGATGCCCTCCAGGGTCGCCCAGCGGCCTCTGTCGACCTGGCAGACGGCGACCCTCGCGCCCTCTGGCCCTGCGGCCAGGATGTTCGCGATCTTGCGGCTGGTCTTGTTCGTGATGATCCGGGCGAGGCCGGCCTCCGGGTCGTATGTCACCCCTACGGGGACCACGTGGGGTGTGCGGTCCTCGCGGTGCGTTGTGAGGGTGCTCAGGTGCCACTCCTGCCAGAAGGCTCGGTAGGCCGGGTCGGGGTTGCGTACGTCGATCGCCACGGGGCGTAGCGTACGGCGCTCCGCGCGCCGTCCGCGTCCGTGTCCCGTCCCGCTGCGGGGGCTCCGCCCCCGGCCCCCCGATCGCGCCTGGCGGCGCTCGTCCTCAAACGCCGGACGGGCTGAAGGTCGCCTTGCGTCGGCTGACGCGGTCGGCGCTGCGCGCCTCGTCCTCAGACGCCGGACGGGCTTGGGGGTCGCCTTGCGTCGGCTGACGCGGTCGGCGCTGCGCGCCTCGTCCTCAAACGCCGGACGGGCTGGAGCGGTGCCGGTCGCGCCGGCAGGTGCGCTTTTGCCGGCGAAGCGCAGCGGAGCCGGTCCACTGACAACCGGTCGTCGTAGGCACCCCTCGGCGGAGCGCCAGCGGAGCCGCTCGCTACGCATCAGCCGGCGCAGCGCAGCGGAGCCGGTGCAGCCCCACCGGCCCACCGGACGACACACCCCGGCGGAGCGCAGCGGAGCCGCCCCGCTTCGCACCGGCGCAGCGCCAGCGGAGCCGACCGCTGGGCGGCGCCATGGCGCCGTCCCCTCCCGCTCCGCCCGGCAAGGCCCCTTGGGGCCGCAGAATCACTGCGATCCGCACCGAGAACCGGCCACGAATCCCCCACCCTCCGCCATCCGCTAAGGTTGAGTGGAATACGCTCAAGTTAGTTAAGGTTGAGCAGCGCAGTGGCACGACAGCGCAGCAGCACACACAGCGCAGGACGAGCGAAAGCGAGGAGCGGTGGACGCGGAGCTGACCAACAAGAGCAAGGAAGCGATCAGCGGGGCGAATACCCGCGCCGTGGACGGGGGGCATCCCGACATCACGCCCGCGCATCTGCTGCTCGCTCTGCTCGAGGGCCAGGACAACGAGAACATCCAGGACCTCCTGGCCGCCGTCGACGCCGACCAGGCCGCGCTGCGCTCCGGCGCCGAGCGCATCCTCGGCGGGCTGCCCAGCGTGCAGGGCTCCACCGTGTCCCCGCCGCAGGCCAGCCGGGATCTGCTCGCCGTGATCGCGGACGCCGCCAAGCGGGCGAGGGAGCTCGGCGACCAGTACGTGTCGACCGAGCACCTGCTGATCGCGACCGCCGCGAAGGGCGGGCAGACCGCCGAGCTGCTGCAGAAGCAGGGCGCGGGCGCGAAGCAGCTGCAGGAGGCGTTCGACAAGGCCCGCGGCGGGCGGCGCGTCACCAGCCAGGACCCCGAGGGCACGTACAAGGCGCTGGAGAAGTTCGGCACGGACTTCACCGAGGCCGCCCGCGAGGGCAGGCTCGACCCGGTCATCGGCCGCGACGCGGAGATCCGGCGCGTGGTCCAGGTGCTGTCCCGGCGTACGAAGAACAACCCCGTGCTGATCGGCGAGCCGGGTGTCGGCAAGACCGCCGTCGTGGAGGGGCTCGCCCAGCGCATCGTCAAGGGCGACGTACCGGAGAGCCTGCGGAACAAGCGGCTCGTCTCGCTGGACCTCGGCGCCATGGTCGCCGGGGCCAAGTACCGCGGTGAGTTCGAGGAGCGGCTGAAGACCGTGCTGGCCGAGATCAAGGACAGCGACGGCCAGATCATCACGTTCATCGACGAGCTGCACACCGTCGTCGGCGCGGGCGCCGGCGGCGACTCGGCGATGGACGCCGGCAACATGCTCAAGCCCATGCTCGCCCGCGGCGAGCTGCGCATGGTCGGCGCGACGACGCTCGACGAGTACCGCGAGCGGATCGAGAAGGACCCGGCGCTGGAGCGGCGGTTCCAGCAGGTGCTGGTGGCCGAGCCGTCCGTGGAGGACTCCATCGCGATCCTGCGCGGCCTGAAGGGCCGGTACGAGGCGCACCACAAGGTCCAGATCGCCGACTCCGCGCTGGTGGCCGCGGCCACGCTCTCGGACCGGTACATCACCTCCCGCTTCCTCCCCGACAAGGCAATCGACCTCGTCGACGAGGCGGCCTCCCGGCTGCGGATGGAGATCGACTCCTCCCCGACCGAGATCGACGAGCTCCAGCGCTCCGTCGACCGGCTGAAGATGGAGGAGCTGGCGCTGGCCAACGAGAGCGACGCCGCCTCCAGGGATCGCCTCGCGAAGCTGCGCAAGGACCTCGCCGACCGCGAGGAGGAGCTGCGGGGCCTGACCGCCCGCTGGGAGAAGGAGAAGCAGGGCCTGAACCGTGTCGGCGAGCTCAAGGAGCGCCTCGACGACCTGCGCGGCCTGGCGGAGCGCGCCCAGCGCGACGGCGACTTCGGTACGGCGTCGAAGCTGCTGTACGGGGAGATCCCCACGCTCGAGCGCGAGCTGGCGGAGGCGTCCGAGGCCGAGCAGGAGGCCCAGAAGGACACCATGGTCAAGGAGGAGGTCGGGCCCGACGACATCGCGGACGTCGTCGCCGCCTGGACCGGCATCCCCGCCGGGCGGCTGCTGGAGGGCGAGACGCAGAAGCTGCTGCGGATGGAGGAGGAGCTCGGCAAGCGACTCATCGGCCAGACCGAGGCCGTACGGGCCGTCTCCGACGCGGTGCGGCGCTCCCGGGCGGGCATCTCCGACCCCGACCGCCCCACGGGCTCCTTCCTCTTCCTCGGCCCGACGGGCGTCGGCAAGACCGAGCTCGCGAAGGCCCTCGCCGACTTCCTGTTCGACGACGAGCGGGCCATGGTCCGCATCGACATGTCGGAGTACAGCGAGAAGCACTCGGTGGCGCGGCTGGTGGGCGCGCCTCCCGGTTACGTCGGCTACGAGGAGGGCGGCCAGCTCACCGAGGCGGTGCGGCGCCGGCCGTACACGGTGGTGCTGCTGGACGAGGTGGAGAAGGCCCATCACGAGGTCTTCGACATCCTGCTGCAGGTCCTGGACGACGGGCGGCTCACGGACGGCCAGGGCCGCACGGTGGACTTCCGCAACACGATCCTGATCCTGACGTCGAACCTCGGCTCGACGTTCCTCGTGGATCCGGCGCTGACGGACGAGCAGCGCAGGCAGCGCGTCCTGGAGACGGTCCGCGGCTCCTTCCGCCCGGAGTTCCTGAACCGGCTCGACGACCAGGTCGTCTTCCACGCCCTGGGCGGTCCGGAGCTGCGCCGTATCGCGCAGATCCAGATCGACCACCTCCAGCGCCGCCTCGCGGAGCGCCGCCTCACCCTCCAGGTCAGCGACGAGGCGCTCGACTGGCTGGCCCGTCTCGGCCGGCCGTCCGGCGACTCCCCGGACCTCGCCTACGGCGCCCGCCCCCTGCGCCGCCTGGTCCAGACGTCGATCGGCGACCAGCTCGCCCGCGAGATCCTCTCGGGGGAGGTCCGCGACGGCGACACGGTCCGCGTCGACCTCGCGGGGGAGGGCCTGCTGGTGGGCCGCGCGGCCTAGCGGCGGGTCAGACGGTGAAGGCGGTGAACCGGACGAGGGCGGTGTCGGCGTCCTCGTCCACCACCGCGACCTCGACGTAATGCGGTCCGTCGGTCCCGTACGGTGCCTCCGTATCGGGGTCGACGGCCCGGCAGAGGTCGGGCTCGGCGGCCCCGTGGCCGGTCGGCACGGCGGGGCACGAGTCCCACGGGATCAGCTCGCCGAGCTCCCGGTGGAGCCAGGTCTCCACCTCGTCCCGGTCCATCCGGAAGCTTCCGCTCCGGTCGGTGTCCAGCACGCCGGACTCGGCGCAGTCCTCGTCGTACGCACTCGCCGGCAGCCGGGCGTCCGCCCACTCCAGGGCCTCAGCGCAGCCGATGGGCGCACTGGTGTCCCCGAACGGATCGAAGTCGACGGCCCTCAGGCCGACGCCGACCAGCCACGTGAACACCCGGTCGGCGCGACCGGCACCACTTCCCGCAAGGGGATCTGCCAGGGATTCCGCTGCGGGCGCAGCGGTACCGGTTGCCACGGACCGGGCGGGATGGGGGAGGATGGCGGCAAGCTATGAAGGGAAATCCACGGTGAGTATCGACCCGTCCTCGATTCCGAATTTCGGGGGCCAGCCCCAGCAGCAGCCGGCCGCCCCGCAGGGGCCGGTCGTCCCGGACCAGGACCTGGTCAAGCAGCTTCTCGAGCAGATGGAGCTGAAGTACGTCGTCGACGACGAAGGCGACCTCGCCGCGCCGTGGGAGCAGTTCCGCACGTACTTCATGTTCCGCGGCGAGAAGGAGCAGCAGGTCTTCTCGGTCCGGACCTTCTACGACCGCGAGCACGCGATCGAGAACAAGCCGGCGCTCCTGGAGTCCATCGACGACTGGAACCGCCGCACTCTGTGGCCGAAGGTCTACACCCACACCCACGACGACGGCACCGTCCGCCTGATCGGCGAGGCCCAGATGCTGATCGGCACGGGCGTCAGCCTGGAGCACTTCGTGCAGTCGACGGTGAGCTGGGTGCGGGCCTCGGTCGAGTTCGACAACTGGCTCGTCGAGACCCTGGGCCTGACCGCCGAGGTCGACCGCTCCGACGACGACAAGGGCGACGACGACGAGGCGTGACCGCGTGTGACCGCGCGTACCCCCGCGTGACCGCGCGTGACCCCCTTTCCCGGCCGGTGGGCGATAGCCGAGCACCGGCCGGGATTGCAAGGCGGGTATGCCAATTTCATCCGAACGGGCCGGTGGCATTCACTCCAATACCGCCACCCGCTACGTTGATCGTGGGCCTCCTAGGGGCTCCGTCGGGGCGCTGGTCTGCGGAGGATCTCCCAGGTTCTGTCCGGTCGGCCAGCGCTGCCGGCGCTTCCGGGACGGGTCCGGGTCCCTGGTTCGTACGTCCCGTACGGTCCGTACGTCGTTGGTCGAGGTCCCCCGTCAGCGCTCTATGCCCCACTTGAGCGCCGCGCACTCCGTGAGGCTCGGGGACTCGAAGCCGCCCGCCAGAACCAGCGCCTGGAAGGGGCTGGCGCCGCACGCGTGCCACGCGCCGGCCCGCGGGATCGCGAAGAGGAACGTGTAGGCGACGACCAGCAGCACCGCGAACGGCGCCACGCGGATCCTGCTGTGCGACCGCCGTCGGGCCGCCCGCCCCGCGACCGGCCCCCGGGCCGTTCCCGGGACCGCCGGCGGCGCGATGACCGGCGCATACGCGGGCAGTGATGGGTGTAACGAATACTCGGTCATGTCTTCCCTTATTCGACGCGCCGCGGGACGCCCTCCCGGCTTCCGACCCCGAAGCAGCCGGTTCGCGGGAATCCCACGGGAAAGCGGAGGCTGTGCCGGCGTAAGGGACAGCCGCTGGGCGGCTGTGACGTGGCGGCCCTCAGCTGTGGCCGCGGAACGCGAAACCGAGCGACTGCAGTTCGCTCAGTGAACACGCCCGGCCGTGGCAGAGGAACGACGCCTCGACCTGCTGCTCCGGCCGGTCGGGCCGGGCGAGGAGCATCCACCCCGCGAAGGGCAGCGCCTGCGGCACCGCCTGGCCCGCCCGCATGAACCACCCCGTCGACCACCGGTTGTCGGGCGCGAAGGCCAGCACCACCGGACGCAGGGAGGCCCCCTTCGCCGCCGGTACCGCGAGCACGTCCGTCAGCCGCCGGGCGAGTCCGGGATCGGTGACCTGCAACTCGTCGGCGAGATCGCCGAGTACGGCCTCCACGCTGCGGTGCCGCTCGAGTTCGGCCATCTTCGCGGCCGTCATCATGACCTGCCGGCCGGCGATGGAGCTGACCTGCCCGAGCATGCAGTCCTTCCACCGCAGATCCGCCATGCAGCTCTCCAGGGAGGCCCGCTGGGCTCTCTCTCTGGCGCCGTGCAACTCCTCTCTGGTCCGTACGAGCTGGACCAGCGCGTCGACCAGTTCAGGCCCCTCCTGATGCTCGTCGACAATCGCATTAATCTCGCTGCGAAAATGTTCGATTACCGTTTCCCGTTCTCGATCCGGGCTGACGGCGCAATGATCTGTCACGAGGACCTCCCAGGTTCTTCGTGGGAGGGACGATATACCTGTGGACAAGATCGCATGAACGTTTCTGCTGAATACCTCTGTGGCAATTTCGCAGAAGACGTAAAACCCAAACAGACGTGCCCGCCGGGGAAATACGGATCAGTGGATTCCGAAGTCCCCAATTGCGATCTAGGGCGACGACTGTGCCGAGGTCTGTGCCGCGGGCCCCGGGCCGAGCCGCCGCAGCCGCCTCGCGGCCTCCCGTAGCACGTCATCGCGTTTGCAGAACGCGAACCGGACCTGGCTGCGGCCGGCCTCCTCGTGGTCGTAGAACACCGCGTTGGGCACGGCGACCACCCCGCAGCGCTCCGGCAGCTGCCGGCACAGCGCGAGGCCGTCCTTCTCGCCCAGCGGGCCGGCGTCCGTGGTGATGAAGTACGTCCCCTGCGGGCGGTACACCTCGAAGCCCGCGTCGACGAGACCGCCCGCGAGGATGTCGCGCTTGGTGCGAAGGCGTTCGCGGAGGGTCGTGAAGTAGCTGTCGGGCAGGCTGAGCGCCTCGGCGATGGCGTACTGGAAGGGCCCGGCGCTCACATACGTCAGGAACTGCTTGGTGGCGCGGACCGCCGCGACCAGCTCGGGCGACGACGTGATCCAGCCGACCTTCCAGCCCGTGAAGGAGAAGGTCTTGCCGGAGGAGGAGATGGACACGGTGCGCTCGCGCATACCCGGCAGGGAGATGAGCGGGACGTGCTCGCCGTCGAAGACCAGGTGCTCGTACACCTCGTCCGTCACGACCAGCAGATCGCGCTCCACCGCGAGCCGCGCGATCGCCTCGGCCTCGGCGCGCGTCAGCACCATGCCGGTCGGGTTGTGCGGCGAGTTGATCAGCAGCAGCCGGGTGCGGGGGGTGACGGCGTCCCGCAGCTCGTCCAGGTCCGGGCGGAAGTCCGGCGCCCGCAGCGTCACCGGGACGCGGACGCCGCCCGCCATCGCGACGCACGCGGCGTACGAGTCGTAGTACGGCTCGAAGGCGATCACCTCGTCGCCGGGCTCGACCAGCGCGAGCACCGCCGCGGCGATCGCCTCCGTGGCGCCCGCGGTGACCAGCACCTCGCGGTCGGGATCGAAGTCGAGGCCGTAGTGGCGGCGTTGGTGGTCCGTGATCGCCTGGCGCAGCTCGGGGACGCCGGGGCCGGGCGGGTACTGGTTCCCCTGACCCGCGCGCAGCGCCCGTACGGCGGCGTCGATGATCTGGTCGGGGCCGTCGGTGTCCGGGAAGCCCTGACCGAGATTGATCGAGTCTGTCCGAACGGCGAGCGCTGACATCTCGGCGAAGATCGTGCTGGTGAACTCCGCGAGCCGGCGGTTGAGCAGCGGTCTTTCCATGCGCGCAACCGTAGCCCCCGGGTGGGGCGTCAAGCCATCATCGGGGCAGGTCTCGAAACCGCCGGGGGGCGGGGATCGGAGGCGGGGATGACCAGCGCGCTGGGGACCACGGATCTGGTGATCATCGGAGGGTTCACGCTGCTGATGTTCGCGGTGCCGGTGGTGGTGGTCGTGCTCCTCGTACGCCAGGCGAGGCGTACCGCGCGGCGCCGGCCGCGCGGCCCGGGCGGGCCGTACCGCGGCGGGCGTCCCCGGGGCGGCTACGTGCACCGCTCGGACTCCCACCCCGGCGACCCCGGCTACTTCCCGTACGACCCGCACAGCGGCGGCGGGCACTGGGGCGACCACGGGTCGTGCGGGGGCGGGTCGTCGTCCTGCGGTGGCGGGTCCTCGTCGTGCGGTGGCGGGTCGTCATCGTGCGGGGGCGGGTCCTCGTCCTGCGGGGGCAGCTCCTCGTCCTGCGGCGGCGGCTCGTCCTGCGGCAGCTCGTCGTCCTAGCGACGCCGGCCCGGCGCGAAGGCGGGCGAAGCTCTGGAGTTGCTCAAATCCGCTTTGCGGAGGCGGCGGCGAGGGCATCCCCGCAGAACCGGAGCCCGCGAGGGGCCCGTTCAGTGAGAAGGGGGGACGGCCATGGCCGGATTGTTCCTGATCCTCGGCATCGCAATCGTACTCGCCATCATGGTCGCCATCGGCAAGTCGGGCGCCCGGACCGGCGCCCGGCGCAGGCACCGCGGCTGGGGCTCCGGCGGCTCCGGCGGGGGCGGCTGCGGCGGCGGCTCGTCGTGCGGCGGCTCGTCCTCGTGCGGCGGCGGAGGCTGCGGGGGCGGGGGCGGCTGCGGTGGCGGCAGCTGACACACGAGTGCGCATCCGAAGCCATTGACCGAGTGAGCCTGTCAGACACATACGTAAACGGTCGCCTCGCGTCACCAAACGGGCGCGAGGCGACAATCTGTTGAACAAGTGAACAGTGGGGTCCCCGGGGGGATGGAAACCTGGTGAAGATGGGTAAAACGGCTGTGGGTGCCTGTCACTTCATGGTTCTGTGTCAGTCGGAACCGCCCGCGCCCCCACATCCCAGGTCCACCTGTGAGGCGGGCCGGCCCATCCAGTACCGCGTCAGTGGAGCCGACCCATGCTCACCACTCTCCAGACCTCTTACACCGACACCCGTGCCGCCGATCTGGCCTGGCGGCTCGGTATGGAGCCGCTCCCGGCCCTCGCCGTCCTCCCGCTGCGCCTCGATCGGACCGAGGTGGAGCTGCGGTTGCTCGGCGCCTCCCACCAGGTGCTGGTGGAGGATTCGGACGGGCGCTGCTCGGAGACCGTGGCCTGTCTGCCCGGCAGCAGCACACCGCTGCCGCTGGGGGTGGCCAAGCAGCTCGGCGACTGGGAGTACGAGTTCGGCGCGCGCGTCGAGACCCTCGCCCCGTCCGCCTTCGAGGTCCGCGCCCAGGAGCTGCTGGCCCTGGTCGCGGAGCATCCGCACGGTCTGGCGGGGGTGTTCCCCGGCAGTCCGTACGCCTTCACCGCGCTGCTGGCGCACCGGCAGGACCGCGGCGAGGGCGTGGACGGGCCGTCCTGGGGACGGCTGGCCTGGCGGACCTGGCACGCGTACCCCCAGGAGGGGCGGCTCGTCACCACCCGCTCACGGGTGGGCGTACGGGTGGCGGAACCCGTCTGAGTGCCCCGGCGTGCGCCAACTCGTCGATGCGCCGCGCACATCGCACCCTTGTGGGTGACAAGGGACGACACGGCCGTAACCGTATCGTTCGTTGCATGATCGAACGGCCCGAGATCTCGGCATATGCCGTACCGCGGCAGCGGCTTCCCGTGCGCCCGGCCACCGGCCGCCTGCTGGTCCTGGTCACGGTCTTCATCTGTGCGGCGTGCGGACTGATCTACGAACTCGAACTCATCGCCCTCGCCTCGTATCTGGCCGGCGACTCGGTCACCCAGGCGTCGGTGGTCCTGGCCGTCATGGTCTTCGCGATGGGCGCGGGCTCGCTGCTGGCGAAGCGGCTGCGCCCGCGCGCCGCCGCCGCGTTCGGGCTGATGGAGAGCGGACTCGCCCTCGTCGGCGGGCTGTCGGCGATGGCGCTGTACGCGTGCTTCGCCTGGGTGGGGCAGCCGCGGGTCGCGCTCGTCGCCTTCTCCCTGGCCATCGGCGTCCTCATCGGCGCCGAGGTGCCGCTGCTGATGACGCTGATTCAGCGCATCCGGCGCCAGGACGCGGGCGGGGCGGTCGCCGACCTCTTCGCCGCGGACTACGTCGGGGCGCTGGTCGGCGGGCTGGCGTTCCCCTTCTTGCTGCTGCCCTGGCTGGGCCAGATCACCAGCGCGCTGGTCACCGGGGCGGTCAACGCGGCCGTCGGCGGCACGGTCGTGCTGTGGCTCTTCCGCCGCGACCTCACCCCGCGGGCGCGGTACGCCGTGATCGCGGGCAACTCGCTGGTGCTGGCGGCGCTCATCGCCGCCATGGTGCTCGCGGCGCCCTTCGAACAGGCGGCGCGCCGGGCGGTGTACGGCGACGAGGTGCGGGTCGCCTTACAGAGCGACGTCCAGGAGATCGTCCTCACCGGGCGGGCCGGGCAGCCCCTCGCGCTGTACCTCGACGGCCGGCTGCGGGTCAGCGAGCGCGACGAGTACCGCTACCACGAGGCCCTCGTCCACCCCGCGATGGCCGGACCCCGCGCGCGGGTGCTGATCCTGGGCGGCGGCGACGGGCTCGCGGCGCGCGAGGTGCTGCGCTACCCCGACGTGCGGTCGGTGACGGTGGTCGAGATCGATCCCGAGGTGGTGCGGCTGGCCCGCACGGATCCCGGGCTCTCCGCCCTGAACGGCAAGGTCTACGGCGATCCGCGGCTGCACGTCCGGTACACGGAGGCTTTCGACTGGCTGCGGCGGTCCGCGCGGCCCGGTTCGTACGACGTGATCATCTCGGATCTGCCCGATCCGGTGATCACGCCGAGCGTGAAGCTGTACTCGCAGGAGTTCTACGGACTGGCGGCCCAGGCCCTCGCCCCCGGCGGCCGGCTCAGCGTCCACGCGGGCGCGCTGCGGGCGCGGCCCCGGGTGTTCTGGACGGTGGACGCGACGGTCCGGGCGGCGGGCCTGCGGGCGGCGGGGTACCGGGTGCCGGGGCGCGGGGCGGTCCCCGGCGGTGACCGCGGGATGTTCCGCGACCGGGCGGGCGACTGGGGCTTCCTGCTGGCCGCCCACGGTGCCGCTCCGCGGGTGCGGCTCCCGTCGGACCTGCCCGAGGTGCGCTGGATCACGCCCGCCGCGCTGCGGGACGCGGTGCGCGGCCGGGGACCGCGGCCGGGGGGACTGCGGGCCTCGACGCTGGTGCATCCGCGGTATCAGGGGTGAGGGCCGGTCAGGGCCCGTCCCCGGCGGCGCGGGCCCGGCGGTGGTGGGCGTACCAGAGGCCGCCGGTGGCGACGGACCCCGCGAACAGCACGAGTGCCAGCACCGGCCACTGGCTGCCCGCGAGCCGGCTGCCGGTGGCGAGCGTGACGACGGTCAGCGCGATCGGGACGAGCAGCGAGACCACCGCCCTGAGCGCCCCCGCGACGGCGGCCGGATCGAGCCCCCGGCGGCGGGCCGGCGGCTGCGGACCCGTGCCGAAGTAGTAGGGCACGGCGCGGTCCGTCACCAGCTTCGTGGAGCGCCGGTACGAGTGCGCCATGTACGGCAGCCACACCAGCGGGGCCACCATGCCCGTCGCGACGACCAGCACGAGAAGCGCCCACTGCCGGATCCGGACCCAGGTGCCGGAGCGCGCGGGGGTGATGAGGCCCAGCAGGCGCGCCATACGCAGGACGAGGTCCCACAGGGCGCGCGTCCGGGATCCGGGGGGCCTTCCGTCCTCGGTCGGTAGATCGGCCAGCGCCGCCCGGGCCCGGTCCTCGTCGGCGTACACGCCCTGCAGCACGAGGAGTTCCGCGGCCCGCTCCATGTCGGTGGCGTCCCGGCCGTCCAGCGCGGCGAGCTCCAGCATCATCCGGGCCTGGCTGAGCAGCGCCAGACAGAACGCGACGGGGATGAACACGAGGAACGGACCCCCGACGAACGCCCCCTGTGCGACGGTGCGGCGCGTCCCCGAGGACACCACCTTCGTACGCAGCTCCGCAGGGGTCGCTCCGGGCTGCCCCTCCCGCAGCGCGGCGACGGAACGGGCCGCGGGCGGGCCCATGTGCCGTACGGCGAAACCGGCCAGCAGCTCCGGCAGCAGGCCCGGCCGCGCGAGCGCCGCGCGCAGCAGCGGCCGGACCGGTACGGCGGCGTCCGCCGGCGGGGATGTCATGGGAAATGTCTAACATGCTCGGTTTGCGGCATTCGCCGAAGTCGGGTGCTCACGCGACCACCCTGGCCCGGGGGCTGAGGGCGAAGCCCACGGAATCTGTTCGGCCGCCCCCGCGGGAGCCGCACCGGTGCTGGGACGCGCGAGCCTCGGTAGGCTCCCGCCATGGAGCAAGAGGTGTACGTCCCGTATCCCGTCGCGACGGTCCGCCGAGCCCTGACCGACCCGGCCCGGGTCGCCCGCTGCATCCCCGGCCTCCAGCTGGACGCCGGGGGCGACAGCCTGCAGGGGCGGCTCCGCCTGCGTATCGCGGGCTCCACCATCACCTACCGCGGCGGCCTGCGGATCCACCCCCAGGGCGACGGGGTCGCCGTGGAGGGCGAGGGCACGGAGGCCCGCGGCACCGGCACGGTGAAGCTGACCCTGGCCCTCACGCCCCGGCCCACGGACGGCGGAACAGCGCTCGGCTGCGCGGGCACCGTGCTCAGCGAGGGCCGGCTCGCGGCGGTCGACCCGGGGCAGGCGCAGGCCGCGGCCGTGCGGCTGCTGGAACGGTTCGCCGAGAGCCTGGGCGCGAGCCTGGAGGCGAACCCGCCGGCGGACGAGCCGGGAGCCGCCCCGGAGCCGGAAACCGCCGTCGAGCCGGAGGCCGCCCCGGAGCCCGAAGCCCCCGTCGGGCCGGAGGCCGGTTCCGAGCCGGAAGCTGCCGGGCCCGAAGCCCCCGAGTGGCCCGAAGCCGCCCCCGACGACAACGAGCGCGTCATCCCCGGCATCCCCGCCCCCGACCGCCCCCGCCCCGACGCCGCCGCCGAGGAGCAGCCCGAGCAGGGCGGCCCGGACGACGAGTCCGCGTCCGTCTTCGAGACCGAGGTCCCCCCGCCCTCCCTCGACCCCCTCGCCGACGACCTCACCGAGGAGGAGGACACCGGCCCCGAGGTCATCGAGGAGATCGAGGACGTCACCGACCTCGACGACGAGCCGGAGGCCGCGCACGCCCGCCGGACGATGATCGGCCGGTCGACGGAGGAGGTCGACCACGCGCCGCCGCGCGGCCGTTACGCCCCCGAGCCCGCCGCCGAGACCGGCTCCGGCGTCGCCCGGCTGCGCTGGGCGGCCCCCGTCGCGGCGTTCGCCGTCGCGACGGCGGTCGTCGTCGTACGCAGGCTGCGCCGCCGCTGACCGCCGCGGCCCGGGATGTCCCGGTCGCCGCACCGGTCCGGGCCGTCTACGCTCGCCGGGTGACCACACGACTCGAGGCCGGGGCGGCCATCGTCGACATCGACCCGGAGAACGGCTGCCGGATCGCATCGCTTCTGGTGGACGACATCGAAGTGCTGCGTGAGGGGCCGAAGTTCGGGAGCTTCCCGATGGTGCCCTGGTGCGGGCGGATCGACCAGGGCCGGTTCCAGGCGGGCGGCACGACGTACCAGATGCCGCTGAACGCGCCGCCCCACGCCAGCCACGGCACGGGCCGCGACGTCCCCTGGCGCAGGCTGCCCGCCACCGGCGACCCGGCGCTGACCGCCGTGTTCGCGTACCGGCTGGGCGACCCCTGGCCGTACGAGGGGACCGTCACCCAGCAGTTCGAGCTGGCGGAGGACGGCGGGGCGCTGACCGTCACGCTGGGCGTGGAGACCGCCGGGGTGTCGTTCCCGGCGCAGGCCGGCTGGCATCCGTGGTTCCGGCGTTCGCTGGGCCTCGGGGGCGAGGTCCAGATCGCGTTCGATCCCGCGTGGCAGGAGGAGCGCGGCGCCGACCATCTGCCGACCGGCGAGCGCATCGAGCCGCTGCCCGGCCCGTGGGACGACTGCTTCGGCATGCCGTACGGCGTCGACGTCACCCTGACCTGGCCGGGCGCGCTGGAGCTGAAGGTCAGCAGCCGCGAGGAGTGGGTCGTCGTGTACGACGAGCAGGCGGAGGCCGTCTGCGTGGAGCCGCAGACCGGCCCGCCGAACGGGCTGAACACCCTGCCCCGGCTCGTCACCCCGATCGACCCGCTGGAGGCGTCGATGACGTGGACCTGGCGGCGGCTGGCCGGCTGAGGCGGCGTCGGTGCGGACAGCGGATAGGGTCGAGGGCATGACTGACCCCCGCGCCGCACTGCTGCAGCAGATCAAGGACAAGGCCGTGGTGCACGGCAAGGTGACCCTCTCCTCCGGCAAGGAGGCCGACTACTACGTCGACCTGCGCCGCATCACCCTCGACGGGCAGGCCGCCCCGCTGGTCGGCCAGGTGCTGCTCGACCTGACCGAGGACCTGGACTTCGACGCCGTCGGCGGCCTGACCATGGGCGCCGACCCGGTCGCGTCCGCGATGCTGCACGCCGCGGCGGCCCGCGGGAAGCACGTGGACGCCTTCGTCGTACGCAAGGCGGCCAAGGCGCACGGCCTGCAGCGGCGCGTCGAGGGGCCGGAGATCAAGGGCCGCCGCGTGCTCGTCGTCGAGGACACCTCCACCACCGGCGGCTCGCCGCTGGCGGCCGTCGAGGCGGTCCGCGAGGCCGGCGCGGAGGTCGTCGCGGTGGCGACGATCGTGGACCGCGCGACGGGTGCCGCGGAGAAGATCGAGCAGGGTGCGGGCGTGCCCTACCGGTACGCGTTCGGGCTGGACGAGCTGGGCCTGGACTGACGTCCGGACCGACGTCTGGACCTCCCCCGTACATCTGGGAATATAGGGGCGGCACCGACGATGATGTCGCCCCTCAACGGTAGAAACCCCGCACATCCCCAAGGAGCGGACAGATGCCCATCGCAACCCCCGAGGTCTACGCCGAGATGCTCGACCGGGCGAAGGCTGGCAAGTTCGCCTACCCGGCCATCAACGTGACCTCCACGCAGACGCTGCACGCCGCGCTGCGCGGCTTCGCCGAGGCCGAGAGCGACGGCATCGTCCAGATCTCGACCGGCGGCGCGGAGTTCCTGGGCGGCCAGTACAGCAAGGACATGGTCACCGGCGCCGTCGCCCTGGCCGAGTTCGCGCACATCGTCGCCGAGAAGTACCCGGTGAACGTGGCGCTGCACACGGACCACTGCCCGAAGGACAAGCTGGACGGCTACGTCCGCCCGCTGCTGGCCGTCTCCGAGGAGCGCGTGGCCAAGGGCCTGAACCCGCTGTTCCAGTCGCACATGTGGGACGGCTCCGCCGAGACCCTCGCCGACAACCTGGCCATCGCCCAGGAGCTGCTCGCCCGCACCGCCGCCGCGAAGATCATCCTCGAGGTCGAGATCACCCCGACCGGCGGCGAGGAGGACGGCGTCACCCACGAGATCAACGACGAGCTGTACACCACCGTCGACGACGCGCTGCGCACCGCCGAGGCCCTGGGCCTGGGCGAGAAGGGCCGCTACCTGCTGGCCGCCTCCTTCGGCAACGTGCACGGCGTGTACAAGCCGGGCAACGTCGTGCTGCGCCCCGAGCTGCTGAAGGACCTCCAGGCGGGCGTCGGCGCCAAGTACGGCAAGAGCAGCCCGTTCGACTTCGTCTTCCACGGCGGCTCGGGCTCCACCAAGGAGGAGATCGCCACCTCCCTGGAGAACGGCGTCGTGAAGATGAACATCGACACGGACACCCAGTACGCCTTCACCCGCCCGGTGGCGGCGCACATGTTCCAGAACTACGACGGCGTCCTGAAGGTCGACGGCGAGGTCGGCAACAAGAAGACCTACGACCCGCGCACCTGGGGCAAGGCCGCCGAGCAGTCGATGGCCGAGCGGGTCATCGTGGCCTGCGCGGACCTGCGCTCGACGGGCACGAAGCTCAAGTAGTCCCGTGACGTACGAAGGGCCCGGCACCCGGTGGGTGCCGGGCCCTTCGTACGTCCTGCCGTCAGGTGGCCCGCCGTAGGCTGGGGGCCATGTCCATCAACGAGAACCTGCTTGCCGGACCACCCCCCACCCACCTCCCCGACGAGCCCGGCCCGCGTGAGCTGTTCGCGGCCGGGGCCGACCCTGCGGAGGTCGCCGCCAAGTTCCCGACGTCCTCCCTGGCCTGGGCCCAGCTGGCCGACGACGCCTTCCAGGGCGGCCGGACCGTCGAGTCGTACGCCTACGCCCGCACCGGCTACCACCGCGGCCTCGACGCGCTGCGCCGCAACGGCTGGAAGGGCCACGGACCGGTGCCGTGGGAGCACGAGCCGAACCGCGGCTTCCTGCGCTCCCTGCACGCTCTCGCCCGGGCGGCGGGGGCGATCGGGGAGAAGGAGGAGTACGAGCGCTGCACCACGTTCCTGCGCGACAGCTCGGCGACGGCGGCCGACACGCTGTCCTGAGCCCCGCCGGCGCCACGGCCCGTGCCCCCGACCCTCACGGGCGGGGGCACGGGCGTACCGGTCAGAAGAACCGGTCAGACGACCCGCAGCGACTCGATGAGGGTGTTGACGTCGGCGAAGCGCTTCTTCTGCGACTCCGGCAGCGCTACCCACAGCATCGAGGGCATCGGCCGGCCGGTGTCCACCACCACGACGACGGACAGGTCGTAGCCGGACTTCACGCCCTTCTTGCGGAAGTGCATCTCGCTGACCAGCACCCACGCCTTGTGACCGCTGATCCGCAGCGGCTGGGAGGCGACGTCGCGGATCACCGTCTCGTCGTCCGGGTAGGCGTACTTCCGCCGGTCGTCCTGGGCGGCGGCGGCCAGCTTGCGCAGCCGGTCCTTGTCCGTGGCCTCGATCACCGCGTCACCGTCGACCGGCCCGGACTTCGCCACCGCCTCCCAGCCCAGCTCGGCCTGGAAGGTCTGACCGCGGGTGAAGCCGTCCATCGACCCGTCGCTCGCCTTGCTGGGGCTCCAGGGGTCACCGAGCTCCACGTACGACAGCCGGGCGTCGGTGTCGGTGACCCGGCCCAGCACCCGGGAGCCCTTGCCCTTGTAGTCCTTGACCTCGACGGTCTTCGTGAGCCGCAGTTCCTCGGGCAGGGCGGCGGCACCCGGCGTCAGCTCGGGGACCGGCGTCCCCTTCAGCGGGGTCTTCGAGGTGGAGCCCTGGCAGGAGGTGGACGGATAGTCCCCGCTGCCCTCCGACTGCTCGATCACCTTGCCGCCGACCACGACGGTGCACGTGAGGGTGCCCGAGCCGTGGCTGGAGCGGCCCTGGACGGACAGGTAGAAGTCCTCCGCGGGGCCCAGCGTGACGGTCTCGCGGAACGGCAGGACGGTGACCGGGTGGCTCTCCTGACTGCCTCCCCCCGTGGCGTAGACGAGGTCCGCCGAGGGATGGTCGCCCGTCACGATGTAGGTGACCTTCACGGACTTGGCCCCGTCCTTCGCGGACGGCTTTCCGTCCTTGCCGCCCGGGTCGTCGACGGCCGCGGCGATCCCCACCGCGGCCAGCACGATCAGCTCGAAGCAGATCAGCACGACGCCGAGCAGGTACACCACGCCCGGGACCCGGTCGAACAGCTGCTTGCCGCGGCCGGAATGGGGCTCGCGCCTCGCGCCTGAAGTCTCGCTCATCTCGTCCGCCCCCTACGCCTTGCCGCCGCTGTCGCCGGCCCGGGCGGTCTGCTGCTCCGCGGACCGCGCCACCAGCAGCCCCGCCTCCCGCGCCTCGCCCAGCATCCGCTGCAGCTCCTGCAGCCGGGACCGGTCGGCGAGCCCGTCGATCTCGGCGACGGCCAGCTCGTCGCGCACGGTGCGCGCCAGCAGGTCCTGCATGTCCTCGCCCAGCTCCTCCAGCTCCCGTACGGCCTCCCACTCGCGGTAGGCCGCGTCCGCCGCCCGGGTGTTCTCGGCGTACCGCTCCAGGGCCTCGACCCGCTGCTCCAGCGTGCTCGCCGACAGCCGCAGGGCCTGCCGCTGCGCCCGCAGCACCTCCTCCACCCGCGAGCCCGAGGCGTCGCCGGCAGCCCTCTGCACCTTCTGCGCCAGCTCGGTCAGCTCGACCAGGCGCTGGGCGATCTCCCACTGCTGGGCGGGCAGGGTGACGTCGTTCGCGATGTCGTCCAGCAGCCCGGCCCGGTCGACCTGCGACTCCAGCACCGTCGTCACGGCGGCCTGGGCGCGCTCCATCCGCCGCAGCGGCACATGGCCCAGCAGCCCGCGCAGGGTGTCGTCGCCGAAGTCGTCGGCCAGGTAGTAGCGGCCGTGGCGCAGGCGCGCCAGGCGCTGTCGCTCGTCCGTGCCGCAGCGGAAGACGAAGATCAGCAGCCAGGCCAGCACGTGCGCCCCGGCGGCGGTCACCATGAACGCGCCGAACCCGTACGCGTACCAGACCGCCACCAGCCCCGCCTGCGCCACGAGCCCGGCGGCCAGCCCGGCCCCGAGGCCGAGCAGCGAGGGCAGCACCGCTACCGGCAGGAACGCGCACACCGCGGAGACCGTCAGGCTCACCAGCGCGTCCGGCCCGGTACGGCCGCCCAGCCGGGGCTCCGGGGGCAGCGGCCTGGTGGCGGGAAACAGCCCGTCGCCGGACCGCCCCAGCAGCTCCCGCTCCGCCTCGTCGAGCGCCGGATCCACCACCGGCCGCAGCGCGACGTCCTGCGCCATTCAGCAACACCCCCCAAAGACTGGGGAGATCGTGACACATACCCGTCCGTCCCCTTCACCCAGCCCCTGGCAGGACATGGGTGCCGAAGTCGGGCGCGTACGGCGTGGCCTTGCCCTCTCCCGGTTCACCGCGCATCATTCGAGGTGGGCCCGGTCAGTGCCGGGTCCGAGGGGACCGGGGCCCTGTTGCCGGACAGGAAGGGGCGGACCGCTACCCGGCAGCCCGTACGACGGAGACAGCGATGTCCTCTGAACACCTGCCCGCGCCCGCCCACGGGGGCGAGCCCGAGACCCCGAATCTCGACTTCGCGGGGACCACCCCGTACGAGGACTACGTCCAGGCGGACGTCCTCACCCACCTCCAGCACCCGCGCTCGGACGACCCGGGCGAGATGGTCTTCCTGGTCACGACCCAGGTCATGGAGCTGTGGTTCACCGTCATCGTCCACGAGTGGGAGACGGCCGCGGCCGCCCTGCGCCGGGACGACCTGCCGGTCGCGATGGCCGCGCTGAAGCGGTCGGTCTGGGAGCTGGAGTCGCTCAACGCCTCCTGGAAGCCCATCGCGCACCTCACGCCCTCCCAGTTCAACGCCTACCGCGCCGCCCTCGGCGAGGGCTCGGGCTTCCAGTCGGCGATGTACCGGCGGATGGAGTTCCTGCTCGGCGAGAAGTCGGCGTCCATGCTGGTGCCGCACCGCGGCGCCCCGCGCGTCCACGGCGAGCTGGAGAAGGCCCTCGCCGAGCCCTCGCTGTACGACGAGGTGCTGCACTTCCTCGCCCGCCGCGGCTTCGCGATCCCGGACGAGGTGCTGCGGCGCGAGCCCACCGCCCGGCACGAGTCGCATCCGGCGGTGGAGGCGGCGTGGACGGCCGTCTACGCCGGTGACCAGGAGTCGGACGCGGTCCGCCTCGGCGAGGCGCTGACGGAGGTCGCCGAGCTGGTGTGGCGCTGGCGCAACGACCACCTCGTGGCGACCCGGCGGGCCATGGGCTCGAAGGTCGGCACGGGCGGCTCCGCCGGGGTGGCCTGGCTGGAGAAGCGCGCCCGCAAGAACGTCTTCCCCGAGCTCTGGAGCGCGCGCAGCCATGTCTGACCTCACCCTGAAGGCGGTGGAGCGCGACGCCGCCGACCCGCTGCGCTCCGCCCGCGAGCGCTTCGTCCTCGACGGCGCCGTCTACCTCGACGGCAACTCCCTCGGCGCCCTGCCCGCCGCCGTCCCCGGCCGGCTGGCCGACGTCGTACACCGGCAGTGGGGCGAGCTGCGCATCCGGTCGTGGAGCGAGTCCGGCTGGTGGACCGCGCCCGAGCGGATCGGCGACCGGATCGCCCCGCTGGTCGGGGCCGCGCCCGGGCAGATCGTGGTCGGCGACTCGACCAGCGTGAACGTCTTCAAGGCCGTCGTCGCCGCGATCCGGATGGCCGGGGAGGAGCGCGACGAGGTCCTCTGCGACGTCACGACCTTCCCCACCGACGGGTACATCGTCGAGTCCGCCGCCCGGATGACCGGCCGCACCCTGCGGGCGCTCACGCCGGAGCAGATCGCCGCCGAGGCGGGCCCCCGGACCGCCGTGGCGCTCGTCAACCACGTCGACTACAAGTCCGGCCGCCTCAACGACCTTCCGGGCGTCACCGCCGCCCTGCACGCGGCGGGCGCCCTCGCCGTCTGGGACCTGTGCCACAGCGCGGGCGCGCTGCCCGTGGGCCTGGACGAGCACGGTGTGGACCTGGCGGTCGGCTGTACGTACAAGTACCTCAACGGCGGCCCCGGCGCGCCCGCGTACCTCTACATCCGCAGCGCTCTGCAGGACCGCTTCGACTCCCCGCTCCCCGGCTGGAACTCCCACGTCGAACCCTTCGGGATGCGGCCGGAGTTCACGCCGGCGGACGGCGCGGTGCGCGGGCGGGTCGGCACGCCCGACATCCTGTCCATGCTGGCGCTGGAGGCCGCGCTGGAGGTCTGGGACGGGGTGTCCGTCGACGCCGTACGGGCCAAGAGCCTCGCCCTGACGGACTTCTTCCTTCAGTGCGTCGCCGCGGAGGTCCCCGCCGGGCTGGTCTCGTCGCTGACCCCGGCGGACCACGCCGAGCGCGGCAGTCAGGTCGCGCTGCGGTGCGCGGACGCGGGCAAGGTGATGGCGGAGCTGATCTCCCGCGGGGTGATCGGCGACTTCCGGGAGCCGGATGTGCTGCGCTTCGGCTTCACGCCGCTGTATACGTCGTTCCAGGACGCGCACACCGCGGCCCGGGTGCTCGGCGACGTCCTCGCGGGGCGCTGACCGGCTCCGCGGCCCGCGGTCGCGGCAGACGAGGGAGAGGTACGACGGGTGACGCCGGACGACGTCGAGATCGAGGCCCTGCTCGGGCTGGAGCCGGTGGCGCCGTCGCGGAGCTACCACTACGGGGACCACGCCTCGCAGGTCATCGACCTGTACGGGGCGGGGGACCCGGTGGTGGCGCTGCTGCACGGCGGCTTCTGGCGTGAGGCGTACGACCGCACGCACCTCTCGCCGCTGGCGGCGGCGCTCGCGTCCGACCTCGGCCGCTGCGTCGCCCTGGTGGAGTACCGCCGGATCGGCGGGGGCGGCGGCTTCCCCGCCACCTTCGACGACCTGCCGCCCGCGCTGGCCGCCCTGCCGGGCTCGCGCCCGGTCACCCTGGCCGGCCACTCGGCGGGCGGCCACCTCGCCCTGTGGGCGGCGTCGCGGTGCCCGGCGGCGGTGCGGTCGGTCGTCGCGGTCTCCCCCGTCGCGGACCTCGCGCGGGCGCACGAGCTGGCGCTCAGCGGCGACGCGGTGGGGGAGCTGCTCGGGGGCCGGGTCGGGGAACGCCTCGACGAGACGGACCCGATGCGGATGCGCGCGCCGGAGGCGCCGGTGCTGCTGCTCCACGGCGCCGTGGACGAAACGGTCCCGGTGGAGCTGTCACGCGCCTACGCCAAGCACGTCACGGGCGAGGTCCGCGTCCTGGACGGCGTCGGCCACTACGCCCCGATGACCCCGGGGACGGAGGCGTACGGGGCGCTGGTCGAGGCCCTGCGGGCGGCTTGAGCGGACGGGATTCGCTCGTGGATGGGGTGGCGTGACCTGGCGGTTTTCCTCGGAAGGGTGATGGGCGGCTGATCGCAGGCACCCCGTGCTCTGGACCTTGCATGCTGGCTACTGCCCGGAAGGGGGTGCACCATGACGGTTATGGCAGAGCGAGCCCCGCAGGTGACGGTCGATGAGTTCGAGCAGATCGCCAAGGCTGCCGAGAAGCTGGCCGACGACGCCGTCAGGTTCGAGTTCATCGACGGACGGATCGGGGTCAAGGGCATGCCGGACGGGGATCATGCCGAGATCGTCGCCTGGTTGCAGCGGCGGTGCATGCAGAGTGCGGGCCTCTGGCTCTACGCCGGGGGTGAACTGGGCCTGCGGGTCGAGCAGTACCGCCAGGGCAGGGCCCGTCCGGACGCGGTCCTCGCCGCCGAGGGGACGTTCGCCGGTCAGGGGGACTGGGCCGATCCGGACGGTGTGCTGATGACCGTGGAGGTCACGTCGTACGACTCCGACACGGACCGCCGCGATCGCCAGGAGAAGCCCTCCTCCTACGCTGCTACCGGCATCCCGTACTTCCTGCTGATCGACCGCGACGCCGGCACGGTGACTCTGTACAGCGACCCCGGCCCGGATGGCTACCGCGACGCGCACAGTGTGAAGTTCGGCGCGACGCTGTCCCTTCCCGAGCCCATCGGCATCGAGCTGGACACGGAGCGCCTCAAGGACCACGTCCGCTGACGTCGTACTACCTGAGAGGGACGCCCCACGATCCCCTCCCAGGGCGATGACCTGGGGTGGTGCGGGCCCCTACCGTGAGGTCCGTGAGTGAGACGACGCGGGTGACGGGCAAGGC
Organism: Streptomyces sp. NPDC051940; assembly: GCF_040680895.1. Lineage (NCBI taxonomy): Bacteria > Bacillati > Actinomycetota > Actinomycetes > Kitasatosporales > Streptomycetaceae > Streptomyces > Streptomyces sp. NPDC051940. The sequence continues at coordinate 74,107 of NZ_JBFAXR010000022.1, forward strand.
CCACGAGGGTGGGCAGCGGAACGAGTGGGCCGTGCTGCAGGAGGCGGCGCAGCTGCTGTACCGGACGCTGCGGCAGGACCTGGGCCGCCGGGCGTTCCGCCTGGAGCCCCTGCAGCCGCTGGCGCTGCGCCGGCTGGAGGGCGCACGGATCCCGCGTCTCGTACGACGCGTACTGCGCCGCCTGCCGCACATAGCGCTCGCCGCGCTCGCGGCGTTCGCCTTCCTGCTGAGCGCCACGGGTTGGAGCGGCTCACCCGCGGCGGGCGCGGCCGCCGGGCTCCCGCTGGTGCTGGCGATGTTCCGGCCGGTAGGCGCGTTCTGGCTGTCGCTGCTGCTGGTGGCGGTGGGTGCCGTGCTCGGGCCGATGAACTGGTATGAGGCCTGGCCGTGGTCGCCGGGCGCGTTCCTGTCCCATATCGCCGTGATGGCGTTCGTCGCCCTGCGGGCCCGGCCCAGCGCGGCCGTGTGGATGTGGACGATCACCACCGCGTACGGGGCGGTGGCCGCGTCGACGACGGACCGCTGGACCAACAACAGCGAGGACATGGCGGTGGTCTCCGGCATCGTCCTGCTGATAGCCGTCGCCCTGCGCGGGTGGCGCACCGCCCACCGGGAGTCCGAGGCGAAGGACGTCGTCACCGCCCACGAACGCTCCCAGCGCACGCTCCTGCAGGAGCGCACCACCATCGCCCGCGAGCTGCACGACGTCGTCGCCCACCACATGTCCGTCGTCGCGATCCAGGCCGAGGCCGCCCCGTACCGCGTCGAGAACCCGCCGCCGGAGCTGACCGCCGCGTTCGCGACGATCCGGGAGAACGCCGTGGCCGCGCTGGCGGAGCTGCGACGCGTGCTCGGCGTCGTACGGGCCGAGGCCTACGAGCCGAACGCAGCCCCCGACGCCCCCCAGCCCACCCTCGCCGACCTCGACCGGCTGCTGGAGAACGTCCGCGAGGCCGGGCTCACCGTCGACAAGGTCGTCACCGGCGCCGTCCGCGAACTGCCGCCCGGCGTCGAGCTCTCCGCGTACCGGATCATCCAGGAGGCCCTCAGCAACACCCTGCGCCACGCCCCGGGCGCCCCCGCCCGCGTCGAGATCGCCTACGTCTTCCACGGCCTCGGCCTGCGCGTCGTCAACGGCCCGCCGGCCGCCGAGAGCGAGCCCTCGCCGGGCGCGGGGCACGGCCTCACGGGGATGCGGGAGCGGGTGACCATGCTGGAGGGCGAGCTGGCCACGGGGGCGACGGGTGACGGCGGTTACCAGGTCGAGGTCTTCCTCCCCGTGCGCGAGGTGACCGAGTGATCCGCGTCCTCATCGCCGACGACCAGGCCATGGTCCGTGAGGGCTTCTCCGTCCTGCTCGGCGCCCAGCCCGGGATCGAGATCGCCGGCGAGGCGGCGAACGGCCGCGAGGCGGTGGAGCGCGTACGCGAACTGCGGCCGGACGTCGTGCTGATGGACGTCCGGATGCCGGAGATGAACGGGCTGGAGGCGACCCGCGAGATCGTCGCCGGCGACACGGGCACCAAGGTGCTCATCCTGACGACCTTCGACCTCGACGAGTACGTCTACCAGGCGCTGCGCGCCGGAGCGAGCGGCTTCCTGCTCAAGGACGCCTCCGCCCGCCAGCTCGCCGAGGGGGTGCGGATCGTCGCCGCCGGCGAGGCGCTGCTCGCCCCCACGGTCACCCGCCGGCTGATCACGACCTTCGCCGAGCAGGGCGGGCAGCCCCGGGTCCCCGCCGTACGGCAGCTCGGCGAGCTGACGGAGCGGGAGACGGAGGTGCTGACGCTCATCGCCCAGGGGCTGTCGAACGGCGAGATCGCCGGGCGGCTGGTCGTCGCCGAGTCGACCGTGAAGACCCATGTGGGCCGCATCCTGGTCAAACTCGGCCTGCGGGACCGTACCCAGGCGGCGATCTTCGCGTACGAGGCGAGGCTGGTCGCGCCCTCCTGAGCACGGGTAACGTCCCCTCATGAGCGCAGACCTCCCCTTCCGCCCCTGGGACCCGGACTTCGTCGCCGACCCCTACCCCTCCTTCGCGGAGCTGCGCGCCCGCGGGCGCGCGCTGTGGTTCGAGCCGACGCGCCAGTGGCTGATCCCGCACCACGCGGACGTGAGCGCCCTGCTGCGCGACCGGCGGCTGGGGCGTACGTATCTGCACCGCTTCACGCACGAGGAGTTCGGCCGCACCCCGCCGCCGCCGGAGCACGAGCCGTTCCACGTCCTGAACGACCACGGGATGCTGGACCTGGAGGCCCCCGACCACACCCGGATCCGGCGGCTGGTGTCCAAGGCGTTCACCCCGCGCACGGTCGAGCGGCTGACGCCGACCGTACGGCGGCTCGCGGACGAACTCGTCGGCGGGCTCGTCGCGCAGGGCGGCGGGGACCTGCTCGCCATGGTCGCCGAGCCGCTGCCGGTCGCGGTCATCGCGGAGATGCTGGGCATCCCGCACGCCGACCGCCACCAGCTGCGCCCGTGGTCGGCGGACATCTGCGGGATGTACGAGCTGAACCCGCCCGCGGAGACCGCCGCGAAGGCCGTCCGCGCGTCCGTGGAGTTCTCGGCGTACCTGCGCGAACTCATCGCCGACCGGCGCAGGAACCCGGGCGACGACCTGATCTCGGGGCTCATCGCCGCGTACGACGAGGGCGACCGGCTCAGCGAACAGGAGATGATCTCCACCTGTGTGCTGCTGCTCAACGCGGGCCACGAGGCGACGGTCAACACCACGTCCGGCGGCTGGTGGACGCTGTTCCGGCACCCGGAGCAGCTGGCCGCCCTGCGCGCGGACCGCGGTCTGCTGTCCACAGCTGTGGAGGAGCTGCTGCGCCACGACACCCCGCTGCAGCTCTTCGAGCGCTGGGTGCTCGACGACATCGAGATCGACGGGACGACCATCCCGCGCGGCTCGGAGATCGCCTGCCTGATGGGGTCCGCCAACCGCGACCCCGCCGCCTTCGCCGACCCGGACACCCTGGACCTGGCCCGTACGGACAACCCGCACGTCAGCTTCGGCGCCGGCATCCACTACTGCCTGGGCGCCCCGCTGGCCCGGATCGAGCTGCAGGCGTCGTTCGGGGCGCTGCTGCGCGAGGCCCCGACGCTGAAACTCGCGTCGGAGCCCCGCCTCGGGGACGGATTCGTCATCCGCGGCCCCGCAGAGGTGCTGGTGGAGCTCTGAACTACTTCGTCTCCAGGTCCCGGCGCCGGAAGCCCGCCAGGCCGGCCCAGACGAGGGCCGCCGCGACCGCCGTGAGCAGCAGCATCGGCGTCCAGGACATGTCCTTCGCCGGGAGCTGCGGTACGTGGCCGAAGGGGGAGAGGTCGTTCATCCAGTCCGGGAACTCGAACAGCTGGCCCAGATAGCCGACGACGAACGCGTAGACGGGTACGGCCCACGCCGCCGCCGTCGCGCGCGGCAGCCAGCCGAACAGCAGCACCGCCACGCCGATCGTGACCCACAGGGCGGGCGCGTACGCCAGCGAGGCGCCGACGAGCTTCAGGAACAGCCCGCCGTCCCCGGTCGAGGCGGCCCCGGAGATCCCGAAGCCGAGGCCCGCCAGCAGCAGCGTCGCCGTACCGCCCAGCATGGCGACCACGACGTGGCTGCCCACCCAGCGGGCCCGGGACAGCCCCGTGGCCAGCAGCGGTTCGGCGCGGCCCGCCGTCTCCTCGGAGCGCGGACGCAGGGCGGCCATCACGACGTACACCGCGGACACGACCGCGACGACGATCAGCACGATCGAGGCGAACGACTCGGCCATGGTCGCCCCGCCCGCCTCGGCGAGGGCGTCCTGCAGCTGGTCGATGTCGCCCAGCATGTCCTCGACGTCGCCGAGGATCGAGCCGTACATCACCCCCAGCACGAACGACGCCACCCCGAACCCGGCGAACAGCCCGCGGTGCAGCCGCACCGCGAAGCCCAGCGGCGTGGTCAGCGCCTGCGAGCCGTGGGCGGCCCCGCGCTTGTCGGGGCGCAGCCCCGCACCGACGTCGCGGCGCAGCGAGAGCCGGAAGCCTCCGTAGGCGACCAGGGCACCCACGGCGAGGGTCAGCAGCACCGGCAGCCAGTCGTCGTCGACGTAGACGTAGGTGCGCTGCACCCAGCCGATCGGGGACAGCCAGCTCAGCACGCCGTTGCCGACGTCGCCGGAGGCCCGCAGCGCGTACGCCACGCCCAGCACCGCCATCGCCATCCCCGAGGCGCCGCGCGAGTGCGAGGTGACCTGCACCGTGACGGCGGCGACCGCCGCGAAGAACATGCCGATCGCGAAGTGGTCGACGCCGTAGAGCAGCGAGCCCGCCGCGTCGACACCGTCCACACCCTGGCCGGCCAGGCCGACGGCCAGCAGCAGCGCCAGTGCCGCATTGGCGACGGCGGCCACCGACAGGGCGGCGGCCAGATGCGCGTGCCGGCCGACGACGGTGGAGCGGACCAGTTCGGCGCGGCCCGTCTCCTCCTCCGTACGGGTGTGCCGGGTAATCATGAGCACGCTCATGATGCCGACCATGACGGCGGTGAAGCCCAGCAGCTGGTGGCCGAGCATCGAGCCGAAGTTGTAGTCGTCGAGATAGTGGCGCGGTCCGCTCATGGCGAGACCGGCCGGGCTGTCCATGGTCTTGACCAGGCCCTCGATGTCCTCGGGGTCCTTGTACAGCGTCTTGCGGCTGTTGAGGGTGGACAGCGTGCTGAGGAAGAGGGCCAGCACCCAGACCGGCATCCGGACGCGGTCCCGGCGCAGGTTGAAGCGGATCAGGGTGCGGGTGCCGGCGAAGGCGCCCGGCCGGGACTCCTCCTGGGCGGCCCCGGTACGGGCGGCCGGTGTGACGGTGGTCATCAGTCCGTCGCCTCGCCGTTCACATGCCCGTTGGCGGCCAGCTCGTCGCCGTAGTGGCGCAGCATGAGCTCCTCCAGCGTCGGCGGGTGCGCGATCAGGCTGCGTACGCCGGCCTCGCCGAGGACTCGTACGGCGGCGTCGATCCGGGCGCCGTCGACCGCGAAGTGGACGCGGTCGCCGTCGGTGCGGACGTTGTGCACGCCGGGGAGGTCCGCGAGGCCGGCCGGCCGGCGCTCGGTCTCGGCCTCGACCGTCGTACGGGTCAGATGCCGCATCTCGCTCAGCGAGCCGGACTGCACGATCCGGCCGAGGCGGATGATGCTCACCCGGTCGGCGAGCTTCTCCACCTGGGCCAGGATGTGGCTCGACAGCAGCACCGTCTTGCCGGCGGCCTTCGCCTGCATGATGACGTCCTGGAAGACGACCTCCATCAGCGGGTCCAGGCCCGCCGTCGGCTCGTCCAGGAGCAGCAGCTCGGCGTCGGAGGCCAGGGCGGCGACGATGGCGACCTTCTGCCGGTTGCCCTTGGAGTAGGCGCGGCCTTTCTTGGTCGGGTCCAGGTCGAAGCGCTCGATCAGCTCGTCGCGGCGGGCCTTGTCGAGGCCGCCGCGCAGCCGGGAGAGCAGGTCGATGGCCTCACCGCCGGTGAGGTTCGGCCAGAGCTCCACGTCGCCCGGGACGTACGCCAGCCTGCGGTGCAGCGCGACGGCGTCGTGCCAGGGGTCGCCGCCGAGGACCTGGGCGGCGCCGGCGTCGGCGCGCAGCAGGCCCAGCAGGACGCGGATGGTGGTGGACTTGCCGGCCCCGTTCGGTCCGAGGAACCCGTGCACCTCGCCCGCCTCGACCTCCAGGTCGAGACCGTCGAGTGCGCGGGTCCGGCCGAAGGACTTCGTGAGGCCGGAGACGGTGATGGCTTTGGTCATGCCTCCACCGTAGACCTACGTTCACAAATTTGTGAAGTTAAGGAAGCGTTAGGATTGTCGACAGCACCGGCGCAGAAGGGAAAATAGGGCCCATGAGCAGCACCGAGGAGGAGACCCGCCAGTTCATCGAGCGCTTCGCCGCCGAGCTGACGGACGCCGGCATGCAGCGGATGGCCGCCCGCGTCTTCACCGCGCTGCTCGCCTCGGAGAACGGCGCGCTGACGTCGGCGGAGCTGGGCGAGCGGCTGACGATCAGCCCCGCCGCGGTGTCGGGCGCGATCCGCTACCTCTCCCAGGTCGGCATGGTCAGCCGCGAGACGGACCCCGGCTCCCGCCGCGAGCGCTACCGCGTCCGCGCGGACCAGTGGTTCCAGACCTTCGCGGCCCGCGACCTCACCCTGAAGCGCTGGGTCTCGATCCTCGCCGACGGCGTCCAGGCAGTGGGCCGGGACACCCCCGCGGGCCACCGGGTGGCGGAGACGCAGCAGTTCATGACGTTCCTCCAGGCAGAGATGGGCACCCTGATGGACCGCTGGACGGCCCGCCGCGAGGAACTGGTAGCAGAGGGCAAGCTGTAAAACGGGACGCATCCCAGCCCGTCCGGCGGAACAGGGCGAGGGACGCATCCCAGCCCGTCCGGCGTTTGAGGACTTCGGCGAAGCCGAAGCGCGCCGCAGGCGCCGGCGGAACCGCACCTCCGCCGTCCGGCGGAACAGGGCGAGGGACGCACCCCAGCCCGTCCGGCGTTTGAGGACTTCGGCGAAGCCGAAGCGCGCCGCAGGCGCCAGCGCGACCGCACCTCCGCCGTCCGGCGGAACAGGGCGAAGGACCCAAACCAGCCCGGCCGGCGCTTGAGGCCGAGGCGCGCAGCGCCGACAACGCCCGCCGCCAGGCATCACGGTGACGAACGCACACCCCCGCAGCGCAACACGACCCCCAGGGTCGTCACGTGTCCGCGCCGACACGACTGTCCAGCACCCGCCCCACCACCGCATCGACGAACACATCGTGCTGCCGCGCATCCACCCCCTGCACCTCGACCTTCCAGTGCAGCCGCACCCCGTCGCGGAACTCCGCGTCCAGCTCCGCGGACGTCACCGCCCCACCCCCGACCGCCGCGACGGCCACGTCGACCGCGTCCGGCAGCGGGACCAGCGCCGCCTTCGCGGCCCGCGCGTTCGCCGCCGCGTCGTCGTCCTGGAAGTCCGCGCGCGACCGCAGCACCCGGCCCGTACCCGCGTCCACCGTCACCGCGTGCCAGACGTCGTCGCCGTCCAGCACCTCCACCTCCCACACCAGCCCGCCCTGCTCGGTGCGCAGCTCCGCCGCGGTGGCCGGCCCGGGTACGGCCGCGACCGCCGTGCGCGTGGCCTCGTCCACCCCGACCCGGGAGGCGAGCGAGGCACGGGCCGCCTGCTCCTGCTGCGGGGTGACCGTGATCTCCCCGAGGTCGTGCGTCCGAACGGATGACAGCCGCGCGGCCTCGGCGGACTTCCGGTCGTCCTCGGCCAGGTAGCTGCCGAAGGCGACGCCCCCGCCGAACAGGGCGACAGCGCCTATGAGACCGGTGGCCAGCCTGAGACGCCGGTGGTTGCGCCGTATGTCGCTCATCCCCCCACGATGGCCGCGCGGGCCGGGGGGCGCGCGCTCACCGCGGCAGCGTCAGCCGCCACGCATCCGGCTGCGCGGTCCACGTACGGGTACGGACGGGCCCGCCGATCACCGCATCGGCCCGGTACCGGAAGTCCGCCCCGGAGATCCGCACACTGCGGGCCGACGCCCGCACCGGCGTACGGCCGTCGGCGACGAGGACCTCCGCCAGACCGCCCGTCTCGCCGGGGTGGACCTCGACCTGGTGGACGGGGTGGTCGAGGTCGGCGAGCAGCACGCCGTCCGCCTCCACCCGCAGCGCGGTCGGCACCGACGCCTGCTTCGGGGCGCAGGGCGCGGCCAGGCCGGTGAGGCGATGGACCCGCTCGCGCAGCCGCGGCCAGACGCTCCCGTCCGCGGGGCCCGCGGGCGCCTCGTGGCCGGCCGGCACCCGCAGCCCGCCGAGCACCACGCCCCCCGAGTCGTCCGTCAGCAGCCCCTGCCGCTTCTCCACCCCGTCGAGCACCGCCCGTGCCGCCGCCACGGTGTCCTGCGGGACGCCGAGCCGCCGGGTCAGGGCCAGGCCGGCCGCCGGGCCCACCGGCACCACGGACAGCGCGGTGTCCGCCAGCGAGCGCTCGCGGAGCAGCAGCCGTACGGTCCGCAGCAGCGCGAGGTCGTCGCCGACCAGCACGGGCCGCTTGGCACCCCGATGGGCGAACGCACGCTCGATCTCCTCCGGCCCCTCCGGAAAGCAGATCTTGGCGGCCGCACCCGCGCTGAGCACGTCTTTCGCGATACGCACGGACTCCGCGTCCACACGCCGTGCGGCCGGGTCGACGACCACGAGCAGCGACACAGCTGACACTACGGGCCCTTCCTCAGGTAACATCTCGGTGCAAGAGCCCCTTGCGCGATAACGCCAGGGGCTTCGTCTATTCCGGGGCGCGGTCCAGCCAGGCCACGGTCGTCCCCCAGGCGCAACGGAGCGCCGGGAGCCTCCGCCATCGTTGGACATGCCCCGCCCGGAAGGGGTGTACGCCTGTGCCCGCACTTGTGCTGCTCGGTGCTCAGTGGGGTGACGAGGGCAAGGGGAAGGCCACCGACCTCCTCGGAGGCTCCGTCGACTACGTCGTCCGTTACCAGGGCGGCAACAACGCCGGTCACACGGTGGTCGTCGGCGACCAGAAATACGCGCTGCACCTGCTCCCCTCGGGAATCCTCTCGCCGGGCTGCACGCCGGTCATCGGCAACGGTGTGGTCGTCGACCCGTCGGTCCTGCTCTCCGAGCTGAGCGGGCTGAACGACCGGGGCGTCGACACGTCCAAGCTGCTGATCAGCGGTAACGCGCATCTGATCACGCCGTATCACACCACGCTCGACAAGGTGACGGAACGGTTCCTCGGTACGCGGAAGATCGGTACGACCGGACGCGGCATCGGTCCCGCGTACGCCGACAAGATCAACCGCGTCGGGATCCGGGTCCAGGACCTCTTCGACGAGTCGATCCTGCGGCAGAAGGTCGAGGCGGCCCTCGACTTCAAGAACCAGATCCTCGCCAAGCTCTACAACCGCCGCGCGATCGCCGTGGACCAGGTGGTGGAGGAGCTGCTGGGTTACGTCGACCAGCTGGCGCCCTTCGTCGCCGACACGACGCTGATCCTGAACGACGCGATCGACGAGGGCAAGGTCGTCCTCTTCGAGGGCGGCCAGGGCACGCTGCTCGACGTCGACCACGGCACGTACCCCTTCGTCACGTCGTCCAACCCGACGGCCGGAGGCGCCTGCACCGGTGCGGGTGTGGGGCCGACCAAGATCAACCGGGTGATCGGCATCCTCAAGGCCTACACAACGCGTGTGGGCGCGGGACCGTTCCCGACGGAGCTGTTCGACGAGGACGGTGAGGCGCTGCGCCGCATCGGCGGCGAGCGGGGTGTGACCACGGGGCGCGACCGGCGCTGCGGGTGGTTCGACGCGGTCATCGCGCGGTACGCGACGCGGGTGAACGGTCTGACGGACTTCTTCCTCACCAAGCTCGACGTCCTCACCGGCTGGGAGCAGATCCCGGTGTGCGTGGCGTACGAGATCGACGGTCGTCGGGTGGAGGAGCTGCCGTACAGCCAGACGGACTTCCACCACGCAAAGCCGGTGTACGAGTACCTGCCGGGGTGGTCGGAGGACATCTCGAAGGCGAAGACCTTCGGGGATCTCCCGAAGAACGCCCAGGCGTACGTCAAGGCGCTCGAGTCGATGTCGGGCGCGCCGATCTCGGCGATCGGCGTGGGCCCGGGCCGCGACGAGACGATCGAGATCAACTCGTTCCTGTAGCCCGCGCCTCGCCGCGCGGCCACTCCCCGCACGGGGTCCGGGGCTACGCCCCTGGACCCCGCCGCGTGCGGGTCCGCCGTCGGCGGCGGGTGTGCTGTGGTCGCGTCGGGTGACGATGGCTGCGGTTCGCCTGCGCCCACCCGTGCCGCCCTGCGGCACGCCTGCCCGCAGGCTGCGCGACCCCCGCCCCCGCCCCCA
>NZ_JBFAXR010000023.1:0-80867 GCF_040680895.1 Streptomyces sp. NPDC051940
GCCACGGGCAGCCGGCGCCCCTCGGCGTACCGGCACCCCTCGGCGTAACCGAGGAGTGGAGCGAGGAGGCACGGGGGACCGTCGGCGGGCGGCGGGCTCCCGCACTGCTACCGTTCTGCAAGGCCAGGCCGCGGATACCCGCGGCGCAGAACGAACACGACGAGGCGGCTGATGACCAGCTTGCAGGAGCTCTTGCTGAGCCGGATCAAGGACGTCCCGGACTATCCGAAGCCGGGCGTGATGTTCAAGGACATCACCCCGCTGCTGGCCGACGCCACCGCCTTCACGGCCCTCACGGACGCCCTCACCGAGATCACCCTGCGGCACGGGGCCACCAAGGTCGTCGGCCTCGAGGCCCGCGGCTTCATCCTCGCCGCCCCGGTGGCGGTACGGGCCGGCGTGGGCTTCGTGCCCGTCCGCAAGGCCGGCAAGCTGCCCGGGGCGACGCTCGGGCAGAGTTACGCACTGGAGTACGGCACCGCGGAGATCGAGATCCACGCGGACGCCCTGGAGAGCGACGACCGCGTCCTGGTCATCGACGACGTGCTGGCCACCGGCGGCACCGCCGAGGCCTCCCTGGAGCTGATCCGGCGGGCAGGAGCGCAGGTCACAGGCATCGCCGTGCTGATGGAGCTGGGCTTCCTGGGCGGCCGGGCGCGGCTGGAGCCGGCGTTGGCGGGGGCTCCGCTGGAGGCGCTCGTCACCATCTGACGCGGCGGGTGCGCGGAGCCTCGGGCGGGACCGACGGGTAGGGGGTCCCTCCGGCCGGATACCATGGCTGTCCGGCCCCTTTCTGCAGTGCTTGCCGAAGAACGGGCCGGGTGACTGGCAAGGGAGTGCACTTGCAGGACGAGCCCAAGGACCGCGCCGCCGCGCAGCAGGACGAGACCAAGAAGCAGGCCGGTCTCGCGGCGGCCCCCGGCACGCCCGAAACCGGGTCGGCCACCCCCACCGGGACGAACGGCTCCCGCCCGGAGCCGGCCACGGCCCCCGTGCGCCCCGGCCCCGCGCCCCGCCCCAATCCGGGCCCCGCGGCGCGCTCCGGCTCGCCCAACCGCGTACGCGCCCGTCTGGCCCGCCTCGGCGTCCAGCGCCAGAGCCCGTACAACCCGGTCCTGGAGCCCCTGCTGCGCATCGTCCGCAGCAACGACCCCAAGGCCGAGACGTCCACCCTGCGCCAGATCGAGCGCGCCTACCAGGTCGCCGAGCGCTGGCACCGCGGCCAGAAGCGCAAGAGCGGCGACCCGTACATCACGCACCCGCTCGCCGTCACGACGATCCTCGCCGAGCTGGGCATGGACCCGGCGACGCTGATGGCCGGACTGCTGCACGACACGGTCGAGGACACCGAGTACGGCCTGGAGACCCTGAAGCTGGACTTCGGCGACCAGGTGGCCCTGCTGGTCGACGGCGTGACCAAGCTGGACAAGGTCAAGTTCGGCGAGGCCGCGCAGGCCGAGACCGTCCGCAAGATGGTCGTCGCCATGGCCAAGGACCCGCGCGTCCTGGTCATCAAGCTCGCCGACCGGCTGCACAACATGCGCACCATGCGCTATCTGCGCCGCGAGAAGCAGGAGCAGAAGGCCCGCGAGACCCTCGAGATCTACGCGCCGCTGGCCCACCGCCTCGGCATGAACACCATCAAGTGGGAGCTGGAGGACCTCGCCTTCGCGATCCTCTATCCCAAGATGTACGACGAGATCGTCCGCCTCGTCGCCGAGCGCGCCCCCAAGCGCGACGAGTACCTCGCGGTCGTCACCGACGAGGTCCAGACGGACCTGCGCAGCGCCCGTATCAAGGCGACCGTCACGGGGCGCCCGAAGCACTACTACAGCGTCTACCAGAAGATGATCGTCCGCGGCCGCGACTTCGCGGAGATCTACGATCTGGTCGGCATCCGCGTCCTGGTCGACACGGTCCGCGACTGCTACGCCGCCCTCGGCACGATCCACGCGCGATGGAACCCGGTCCCCGGCCGGTTCAAGGACTACATCGCGATGCCGAAGTTCAACATGTACCAGTCGCTGCACACGACGGTCATCGGCCCCGGCGGCAAGCCCGTCGAGCTGCAGATCCGCACCTTCGACATGCACCGCCGCGCCGAGTACGGCATCGCCGCGCACTGGAAGTACAAGCAGCAGGCCGTCGCCGGCGAGTCCAAGGTGCGCACCGACACCCCGCGCCGCTCCGGCAAGGGCGAAGAGACCGTCAACGACATGGCGTGGCTGCGCCAGCTGCTGGACTGGCAGAAGGAGACCGAGGACCCGGGCGAGTTCCTCGACGCGCTGCGCTTCGACCTCTCCCGCAACGAGGTCTTCGTCTTCACCCCCAAGGGCGACGTGATAGCGCTGCCCGCCGGCGCCACCCCCGTGGACTTCGCGTACAACGTCCACACGGAGGTCGGCCACCGGACCATAGGAGCACGCGTCAACGGACGCCTCGTACCGCTGGAGTCGACCCTCGACAACGGCGACACGGTGGAGGTCTTCACCTCCAAGGCGCAGGGCGCGGGCCCCTCGCGGGACTGGCTGAACTTCGTCAAGTCGCCGCGCGCCCGGAACAAGATCCGTGCCTGGTTCTCCAAGGAGCGCCGCGACGAGGCGATCGAGCAGGGCAAGGACGCCATCGTCCGCGCCATGCGCAAGCAGAACCTGCCGATCCAGCGCATCCTCACCGGCGACTCGCTCGTCACGATCGCGCACGAGATGCGCTACCCCGACATCTCCTCCCTGTACGCGGCGATCGGCGAGGGACACGTCTCCGCGCAGAACGTCGTACAGAAGCTCGTCCAGGCGCTGGGCGGCGAGGAGGCGGCGACCGAGGACATCGAGGAGACGGCGCCCCCGCTGCGCGGCCGCGGCAAGAAGCGCCGCGCCGCCAACGACCCCGGCGTCATCGTCAAGGGCGTCGAGGACGTGTGGGTCAAGCTGTCGCGGTGCTGCACGCCGGTACCGGGCGACCCGATCATCGGCTTCGTCACCCGCGGCAACGGCGTCTCCGTGCACCGCGCGGACTGCGTCAACGTCGACTCGCTGTCGCAGCAGCCGGAGCGCATCCTCGAGGTCGAGTGGGCGCCCACCCAGTCCTCGGTCTTCCTGGTCGCCATCCAGGTCGAGGCCCTGGACCGGTCCCGGCTCCTCTCGGACGTCACGCGGGTCCTGTCGGACCAGCACGTCAACATCCTCTCGGCGGCGGTCCAGACCTCCCGCGACCGCGTCGCCACCTCCCGCTTCACGTTCGAGATGGGCGACCCGAAGCACCTCGGCCACGTCCTGAAGGCAGTCCGCAAGGTGGAGGGCGTCTACGACGTGTACCGGGTGACCTCCGCCCGTAACAACTAGGCGAGGCCCCGGGCCTCCTGATACGAAGAGACCCCCGCCGGGATGCCCCGGCGGGGGTCTCTCACGCTGTGCGCCGCGGCGCCTAGCCGCCGAACTCGTGCAGGCCCTTCAGCGCCTGGTCCAGCAGCGCCTGGCGGCCCTCCAGCTCCCGGGAGAGCTTCTCCGCCTTGGCGTCGTTCCCCGCGGCGCGGGCCGCGTCGATCTGCGTGCGCAGCTTGTCGACCGCGTCCTGCAGCTGACCGGTCAGGCCCGCCGCACGCGCCCGGGCCTCCGGGTTCGTACGACGCCACTCGGCGTCCTCCGCCTCCTGGATCGCCCGCTCCACGGCGTGCATCCGGCCCTCGATCTTCGGCCGGGCGTCACGCGGGACGTGGCCGATGGCCTCCCAGCGCTCGTTGATCGCCCGGAACGACGCGCGGGCGCCCTTCAGATCGCCGACCGGCAGGAGCTTCTCCGCCTCGGCGGCCAGCTCCTCCTTCAGCGTGAGGTTCTCCCGCTGCTCGGTGTCGCGCTCCGCGAAGACCTCGCCGCGGGCCTGGAAGAACACGTCCTGGGCACCGCGGAAACGGTTCCACAGATCGTCCTCGGCCTCGCGCTGCGCGCGCCCGGCGGCCTTCCACTCGGACATCAGCTCGCGGTAGCGGGCGGCCGTCGGACCCCACTCACGGGACGAGGAGAGCGCCTCGGCCTCCTGGACCAGCTTCTCCTTGCGGCGCCGGGCGTCCTCGCGCTGCGCGTCCAGCGAGGCGAAGTGGGCCTTGCGGCGCTTGGAGAACGCGGAGCGGGCGTGGCTGAAGCGGTGCCACAGCTCGTCGTCGCTCTTGCGGTCCAGACGCGGCAGACCCTTCCAGGTGTCCACCAGGGCCCGCAGCCGCTCACCGGCGGCACGCCACTGCTCGGAGGCCGCCAGCTCCTCGGCCTCGGCGACCAGCGCCTCCTTCTGGGAGCGGGCCTCCTCCGACTGCCGGGCCTTGGCCGCGCGGCGCTCCTCGCGGCGGGCGTCCACGGACGCCACCAGCTTGTCCAGCCGCTGGCCGAGGGAGTCCAGATCACCCACGGCGTGGGCGTCGGTCACCTGCTCGCGCAGGTGCTCGATCGCCGTCATCGCGTCCTTGGCGGACAGGTCCGTCGTCTGCACCCTGCGCTCGAGGAGGCCGATCTCCACGACCAGGCCGTCGTACTTGCGCTTGAAGTAGGCGAGGGCCTCGTCGGGAGAGCCGGCCTGCCACGAACCTACGGCGCGCTCGCCGTCGGCCGTACGCACATACACCGTTCCCGACTCATCGACACGGCCCCACGGGTCGCTGCTCACAGCGCCTCCTCATATGACACCGGAGCGGGGTCGCACCCCGCCGGCATCGTCCACAGTTGTCTTCGGCCGGACAGCGCCCTTGCGGCTTCCGGCCGGTCGGCACCCGCCGACGGCTGTCGGCGCAGGCACCCTACACAACGCCAACATAGGCGACCGGTGGCCCGGCTGTCCGCATCCCGCGCGAGACCAATCGCGCTCGGCCGCGCAGTAAGCGCGTACAGACAGCCGGGCCCGGCCGCGCTGTGTCACCCCTTGGTGACGGTGAGCTTGTCGATCACGACGGTGGCGTTGGGGGCGCCGTCGCCCGCGCCGCCCTGGATGCCCGCGTCGGCGATCTTCTGGAGCACCGCGAGGCCCTCCTTGTCGACCGTGCCGAACGGCGTGTAGCTCGCCGGGAGCTGGCTGTCCTTGAAGACGAAGAAGAACTGGCTGCCGCCCGTGTTGGGGCCGGCGTTGGCCATCGCGACCGTGCCCGTCGGGTAGACGCCGCCCTTGACCGTCTCGCTCTTCAGGTTCTCGTCCGGGATCGAGTAGCCCGGGCCGCCCGAACCGGTGCCGGTCGGGTCGCCGCACTGCAGCACGAAGATGCCGCCCTGCACCAGGCGGTGGCACTTGGTGTGGTCGAAGAAGCCCTCACCCGCGAGGAAGTTGAACGAGTTGACGGTCTTCGGCGCGCCCTTGGCGTCCAGCTTGACGGCGATGTCGCCGCAGGTCGTCTGCACGTTCATCGTGTAGGCGGCCTTGGCGTCGATCGTCGTCTTCGGGGCCTCCTTCCACTGCTTCGTGGAGGCGGCGCCCTCGGCGGGCTTGTCACACGGGTCCGGCGCCTTGGAGGTGGGCGCGGCGCTCGGCGTGGACCCGGCCTTCGCCTCCTTGCCGTCGTTCTCCCACGGCGCCGCCGCGAACACCGCGCCGCCGCCCGCGAGGACCACGGCCAGGGCGGCGGCGATCACGATG
This sequence comes from Streptomyces sp. NPDC051940, assembly GCF_040680895.1. Classification (NCBI taxonomy): domain Bacteria; kingdom Bacillati; phylum Actinomycetota; class Actinomycetes; order Kitasatosporales; family Streptomycetaceae; genus Streptomyces; species Streptomyces sp. NPDC051940. The sequence goes on from NZ_JBFAXR010000023.1 coordinate 5,611, forward strand.
TTCCGCTGCCGTGCCCGCTGGCGCGCGTGCACGCGACGGTTCTGCTGCCGCTCGAACTTCTCCCGGGCGAGCTGCCGCCGCCGCTGGTCCTTGGTGACCACCGCGTACCTCTCCCTTGCGCTCGGATGCCTGCCTGGCATGCCGTAAAACCGGATGTGTGTGAGGCGTACCGTATATCGGTTCGCCGCCCCATGAGCAGCGCCGGTAGGCTCTTCACGTCACCCCGTGACCTATCCGTCACCGGGGGCAGTGCATCCACCGGACGACTGAAGGACGATCGTGCTCATTGCCGGGTTCCCCGCCGGGGCCTGGGGGACCAATTGTTATCTGGTCGCCCCCGCCGCCGGCGAGGAGTGCGTGATCATCGACCCGGGCCACCAGGCCGCCGACGGCGTCGCCGAGGCCGTCGCGAAGCACCGGCTGAAGCCGGTCGCGGTGATCCTCACGCACGGCCACATCGACCACGTCGCCTCCGTGGTCCCGGTCTGCGGCGCGCACGACGTACCCGCCTGGATCCACCCGTCGGACCGCTACATGATGAGCGACCCCGGGGCCGCCCTCGGCCGCTCCATCGGCACCCAGCTGATGGGTGAGCTGACCGTCGGCGAGCCGGACGACGTCAGGGAGCTGACCGACGGCGCGGAGCTGGAGCTCGCGGGCCTGTCGCTCACCGTCGCGCACGCGCCGGGCCATACCAAGGGGTCGGTGACCTTCCGGATGCCCGAGCAGGCGGACATCCCGCCCGTGTTCTTCTCGGGCGACCTGCTGTTCGCCGGCTCCATCGGACGCACCGACCTGCCGGGCGGGGACATGGACGAGATGTACGGGTCGCTGGCACGCGTGTGCCTGCCGCTCGACGACTCGACCGTGGTCCTCTCCGGACACGGCCCCCAGACGACCATCGGCCGCGAGCGCGCCACCAACCCCTTCCTGCGCGAGGTGGCTGCCGGCCAGGGCGGAACGACGACCGCCCCACGACGAGGAATGTGACGAGAGTTTCCGTGAGCACCTTTCAGGCCCCCAAGGGCACGTACGACCTGATCCCGCCGCAGTCCGCCGTGCACCTGAAGGTGCGCGAGGCGTTCGCCGCGCCGCTGAAGGCCGCCGGCTACGGCTACATCGAGACCCCGGCGTTCGAGGACGTGGCCCTCTTCTCGCGCGGTGTCGGTGAGTCCACGGACATCGTGACCAAGGAGATGTACGTCTTCGAGACCAAGGGCGGCACCCGCCTCGCCCTGCGCCCCGAGGGCACCGCCTCCACGGTCCGCGCCGTGCTGGAGGCCGGTCTGCACAAGGCCGGCAATCTGCCGGTGAAGGTCTGGTACTCGGGCTCCCAGTACCGCTACGAGCGTCCGCAGAAGGGCCGCTACCGCCACTTCTGGCAGGTCGGCGCAGAGGCGGTCGGCGCCGAGGACCCGGCGCTGGACGCCGAGATGATCATCATGGCCGACGACGCGTACAAGTCGCTGGGCCTGCGCCAGTACCGCATCCTGCTGAACTCCCTCGGCGACAAGGAGTGCCGCCCCGCCTACCGGACCGCGCTGCAGGAGTTCCTGCGCGGACTGGACCTGGACGAGGAGACCCGCCGCCGTATCGAGATCAACCCGCTGCGCGTCCTGGACGACAAGCGGGCCGAGGTGCAGAAGCAGCTCACCGGCGCCCCGCTGATGCGCGACCACCTGTGCGAGGCGTGCAAGGCGTACCACGAGCAGGTGCGCGAGCTGCTGACCGCGGCGGGCGTGGCTTTCGAGGACGACGACCGGCTGGTGCGCGGCCTGGACTACTACACCCGCACCACGTTCGAGTTCGTCCACGGCGGCCTCGGCTCGCAGTCCGCGGTCGGCGGCGGCGGCCGCTACGACGGCCTGTCGGAGATGATCGGCGGCCCCGCGCTGCCGTCCGTCGGCTGGGCGCTGGGCGTGGACCGCACGGTGCTGGCGCTGGAGGCGGAGGGCATCGAGCTGGACCTCCCGGCGGCCACCCAGGTGTACGCCGTGCCGCTGGGCGACGAGGCCCGCCGCAGGCTCTTCGGCCTGGTCACGGAGCTGCGCCGGGAGGGTGTGGCGACGGACTTCGCCTTCGGCGGCAAGGGCATGAAGAACGCCATGAAGTCCGCGAACCGCTCCGGGGCCCGCTTCGCGCTCATCGCGGGCGAGCGGGACCTGGCGGAGGGCGTGGTCCAGGTCAAGGACCTGGAGTCCGGCGAGCAGGGGCCGGTGGCCCTCGACGCGGTGGTCGCGGAGCTGCGCGCGCGGCTCGCCTGACCACCGCCGCGCGGGCGGCTTTACGCTGATCGAACGCGTTGCCGGGCAGGATGGCCTCGCCTCCTGCCCGGTTCGTGTTCCGGCGTGGCAACAGCCGGGCGTCACGGCACGGGGTGCGGCACAATGGGCGCTGCCGCGCCGGGCGGCAGCTCATACGATGGGATGGACAGACGTCATGACGACGACGGCAGCCGACCGCCGCTCCTCGGGCACGGACGAGGGCGGCTCCTCCGCCTCCGGTCTCATCGGGGCCGGGCGGGGCTTCGCGTGGCTGCTCATCATCTGCGGTTTCATCGGCGTCGGCGCCTCGGCTGCCATCACGCACGACAAGCTGAAGCTGCTGGAGGACCCGAACTACACCCCGCCGTGCAGCCTGAACCCGGTGTTCTCCTGCAAGAGCGTGATGGAGAGCTGGCAGAGCCACGTCTTCGGCTTCTCCAACCCGTACATCGGCTGGGTCGCCTTCTCGATGCTCGTCGTGATCGGCTTCTCGCTGCTCGCGGGCGGCGCGTTCCGCAAGTGGTGGTGGGTCGGGCTGTGGCTCGGCAGCCTCTTCGGCATCGGCTTCGTCTTCTTCCTGCAGTACTCGTCGCTGTACGACATCAGCCGGCTGTGCCTGTGGTGCATGGCCGCCTGGGCGGTCACGATCCTGGTCTTCTGGTACACGACCGTGCAGAACATCCGCACCGGCGTCTTCCGCGTACCGGAGGGTGTGCGCAGCGGCGTGCTGGAGTTCCACTGGGTGGTCCCGGTGCTGTGGTACGGCGTCATCGCGCTGCTCATCTATCTGAAGTGGGGCAACGCGCTCTTCGCGTGAGGACTGTCAGACCGGTGACATAGGGTTTCCGGTGTGGAGCCCGATCTCTTTACCGCCGCCGCCGAGGAACGCGCAGAGTCCAACCCGGCGGCGAGCCCGCTCGCCGTACGGATGCGGCCGCGCGTCCTCGACGAGGTCGTCGGCCAGCAGCACCTGCTGAAGCCCGGCTCCCCGCTGCGCCGACTCGTCGAGGAGGGGGAGCAGGGGCCCGCGGGGCCGTCGTCCGTGCTGCTGTGGGGCCCGCCCGGCACCGGCAAGACGACCCTGGCGTACGTCGTCAGCAAGGCGACCAACAAGCGGTTCGTGGAGCTGTCCGCCATCACCGCCGGGGTCAAGGAGGTCCGCGCCGTCATCGAGGGCGCCAAGCGGGCCTCCGGGGGGTACGGCAGGGAGACCGTCCTCTTCCTCGACGAGATCCACCGCTTCAGCAAGGCCCAGCAGGACTCCCTCCTCCCGGCCGTCGAGAACCGCTGGGTGACGCTGATCGCGGCGACGACGGAGAACCCGTACTTCTCGGTGATCTCCCCGCTGCTCTCCCGCTCCCTGCTGCTCACCCTGGAGCCCCTCACCGACGACGACATCCGCGGCCTGCTGCGCCGCGCGCTGGCCGACGAGCGGGGTCTCGGGGACGCGGTCACCCTGCCCGGCGAGTCCGAGGACCACCTCGTGCGCATCGCGGGCGGCGACGCGCGGCGCGCGCTCACCGCCCTGGAGGCGGGCGCCGGCTCGGCCATCGCCAAGGGCGAGCCGGAGATCTCGCTGCAGACGATGGAGGACGCCGTCGACCGGGCCGCGGTGAAGTACGACCGCGACGGCGACCAGCACTACGACGTGGCCAGCGCCCTGATCAAGTCGATCCGCGGCTCCGACGTGGACGCGGCGCTGCACTACCTCGCCCGCATGATCGAGGCGGGGGAGGACCCGCGCTTCATCGCCCGGCGCCTGATGATCTCCGCCAGCGAGGACATCGGCCTGGCCGACTCCACGGCCCTGCAGACCGCCGTGGCCGCGGCCCAGGCCGTCGCCATGATCGGCTTCCCGGAGGCGTCGCTGACCCTGGCGCACGCCACCATCGCCCTGGCCCTCGCGCCGAAGTCCAACGCCGTCACGACGGCGATCGGCGCCGCGCTGGACGATGTGAAGGCGGGCAAGGCCGGCCCCGTACCGATGCATCTGCGGGACTCGCACTACAAGGGCGCCAAGAAGCTCGGGCACGGGCAGAAGTACGTCTACCCGCACGAGGTGCCCGGCGGCATCGCCGCCCAGCAGTACGCGCCGGACGCCCTGCACGGCACGCGCTACTACCAGCCGACGCGCTACGGCGGTGAGGCGCGGTACGCCGACGTGGTGGAGTGGGCGCGGCAGCGGCTCGCGGGCCGCACGGACGGCGCAGCCGAAGAGGGCTCGTAGCGCCGGGCCGCCATACGCTGCCCGCATGGCGATGCCGCGGTCACGGATGCGCAGGTGGGCGGTGCTGATCCTGCTGGCGGCGGTCTTCGTGGTGCTGTGGCTGGCACGGGACGAGGCGCCGGAGAAGGCCGGGGCCCCGGTGCCGACCGCGTCGCCCGTGACGGGCGCCAGTGCGCTGCCGGGCGCGTCGCCCACCACCCCCGTCCCGCTCTCGCCGCCGGCCTCCGGCTCCTTCCCGCCCTCGGCCGCCCGGGCCGGTGAGCAGCTGGCCGGGCTGACGGTGGCGTGGGGGAAGAACTGGCAGACGTACAGGCGCGCGGAGTTCGGGCGCTTCTATACCGACGAGCACAACGGGGTCGGCGGCCGCAACGGCTGCGACACCCGCGACGACGTGCTCGCCCGCGACCTCGACGAGCTGCGCCGCGGGGACCGCAACCCCTGTGTGGTGCTCTCCGGCGTACTGCACGATCCGCTGACCGGGAAGACGCTGCCGTACCGCTACCGCGGGGCCACCGGGATCAACATCGACCACGTGGTGCCCCTGGGCGCCGCCTGGCGGGCGGGGGCGTACGCCTGGAGCCCGCAGCGCCGGATCGACTTCGCCAACGACCTCGACGAGCTGCTGGCCGTGGACCAGCAGGCCAACCAGGACAAGGGCAGCCAGACCCCGGACAAGTGGAAGCCGAGGCGCGCCTACTGGTGCGAGTACGCACGGCGCTGGACGGGCGTGAAGGCGAAGTACGGGCTGACCGTCACCGCGCCGGAGAAGCTGGCGCTGCAGGACATGCTCGCCACCTGTTCCTGACGGGACCCGGGTGGTGCCGGGAATGCACCGGGACGTGGCCTTGTTCACCCTGAGTAGCCCTGAGCGCGATGGATCGCGTAAGGTAAGGCATACCTAATCTTTCACCGAAGGAAACCGCACACCGTGAACCAGTCGCGCCCCAAGGTCCGCAAGTCGCGCGCGCTCGGCATCCCGCTGACGCCCAAGGCCGTGAAGTACTTCGAGGCTCGCCCCTACCCGCCGGGCGTGCACGGCCGTGGCCGCAAGAGCACCTCCGACTACAAGGTGCGGCTCATGGAGAAGCAGCGGCTGCGGGCGCAGTACGACATCAGCGAGCGCCAGCTGGTCCGCGCGTACGAGCGTGCGTCCAAGGTCCAGGGCAAGACCGGTGAGGCCCTGATCATCGAGCTGGAGCGGCGCCTCGACGCGCTCGTCCTGCGCTCGGGTCTCGCCCGCACCATCTACCAGGCGCGTCAGATGGTCGTCCACGGCCACATCGAGGTCAACGGCCGCAAGGTCGACAAGCCGTCGTACCGCGTCCGTCCCGACGACGTCGTGATGGTCCGCGAGCGCAGCCGCGCCAAGCACCCGTTCCAGGTCGCCCGTGAGGGCGGCTGGGCCGGCGAGGGCGAGACCCCGAAGTACCTCGAGGTCAACCTGCAGGCGCTGGCCTTCCGGCTGGACCGGGACCCCAACCGCAAGGAGATCCCGGTGATCTGCGACGAGCAGCTCGTCGTGGAGTTCTACGCCCGCTGATCCGGCTTCCGGGGCGCGGGGGGCCCGTGCGTGCCTCCCCGCCCCGGGCACGGCCCCGGCTCCCGCTGCTCGCAGCAGGGGGTGCGGGGCCGTCGCCGTGTCGCGCCCGGCTGGGCGAGGAGCTCGCCGACCACGGCCGCCAGACCCAGCTCCCGGCCCACCCGCAGCTCCGTCTCGTACCGGCAGTCGCCCAGCGCCTCGCGGGCCCGGCGCTCGCCGTGCCGCCGGGCCGTCGCGAAGTGCCAGGAGCCGAAACGCTCCCGGCCGAAGGTGCGCCAGGCCGCCGCCGCCCCGCCCTGCAACCGGGCGGTGAGCGCCGGATCCTCGTCCGCGACGAGCGCCGCCATCAGCTCCAGCGCGTGCGTCATCCCGAGGACGTCGTGGAACGACTCGTGGACGGCCAGCCCCTCCAGCACCAGCTCCCTCGCCGGTCCCGGCTCGCCGCGCTGCCAGCGTGCGTGCCCCAGCGCGCACAGCGCGTGTCCCAGCGCCCAGCGCTCTCCGGACTCCCGGGCGGTGTCCCGCACGCTCTCGTGCAACGCCACCGCCGTGTCGAGATCGCCGGCGAAGCCGCTCGCCATGCCCAGCTGCACCGTCGCCAGCAGGACCAGCGAGTCGGACTCGCCGAGCGCGCGGAATCGTTCCACCGACTGGCCCAGCAGCTCGACGGCCCGCGGCATGTCGTCGCTCAACGCCGCGGTCAGCCCGAGCATTTGGACCGCGTGCGCCGCCGCCTTGTCGTCGCCGATGTTCTCCGCGAGGCGCCGGCCCTCGTGCAGGGCCGTCAGCGCGGCCACCGGCTCCCCGCACAGGACGGCGAGATAGCCGGCCACCCACAGCGCCTTGGCGCGCGGCTCCAGCTGGGTGCTCTCCAGCTCCAGCGCGCGCTCCAGCCAGCGCCGGCCCTCGGAGATCCGGCCGCACCCCGTCCAGTAGAACCACAGCGTGGCCGCCAGATACTGGCCGACGTGCGCGTCCTCGGGGACCTCCAGGCAGTACTCCAGCGCGAGGCGGAGGTTCGGCAGTTCGGCCTCGACGCGGCTCGCCACCTCCTGCTGCCGGGGGCCGAACCAGTCCATCTCGCACCAGGTGGCCAGCCCCAGATACCAGTCGCGGTGCCGCAGCCGCAGCGCCTCGGTGGCCTCCAGGCCCTCCAGCCAGCGGGCCCCGTACTCGCGCATGGTCTCGAGCATCCGGTAGCGGACGCGGTCCCCGCCCTGCTCGCGGATGACCACGGACTGGGCCACCAGCTCCTCGATGACGCCGTGGACGTCGTCCGCCGCCAGTCCGTCACCCGCGCACAGGTACTCGGCCGCGTCGAGGTCGAAGTCCCCCGCGAAGACCGACAGCCGGGCCCACAGCAGCCGCTCCTGGGGCGTGCACAGCTCGTGGCTCCAGCCGATCGCGGTGCGGAGCGTCTGGTGGCGGGGCAGCGCGCTGCGGCTGGAGCCGGCCAGCAGCCGGAAGCGGTCGTCCAGGCGCTGCAGGATCTGCACCACGGAGAGCGCCCGCAGCCGCCCCGCGGCCAGCTCCAGCGCCAGCGGGATGCCGTCCAGGCGGCGGCACAGTTCGGCCACGGCCTCACGGTCCGCGCCCCCGGCGTCGAAGCCGGGCAGCACGGCTCCCGCACGGTCGGCGAACAGCGCCGCGGCGTCCGAGTCCGTCTCGCAGGCCGGCAGCGGCTGCAGGCGGAACGGCCGCTCGGCGCCGGTGCCCAGGGCGCGCCGGCTGGTGGCCAGCACGGTCAGCCCGGGGGCCCGGCCCAGCAGCGCGTCGGTCAGCCGGCCGCAGTCGGCGGTCAGATGCTCGCAGCCGTCCAGCACCAGCAGTACCTCGCGGTCCGCCAGATGCTCCGCCAGCCGGCTGGCCGGGGAGACCCCGGGGCCGTCCGTCAGGCCCAGCGCGTCCAGCACCGTGTGCTCCAGCAGGCCGCCGTCGCGCAGCGCGGACAGGTCCACCACCCACACCCCGCCGCTGAAGCGATCCTGCAGCCGCGCCGCGACGCGCAGTGCGATACGGGTCTTGCCCACGCCGCCGACGCCGGTGACGGTGACGAGCGGGGCCGACGACAGCAGCCGTTCCAGCTCCGCCAGTTCCTTCGCACGGCCGACGAACCGGTTCAGCTCGGCGGGGAGGTTACCGGGGGAGGGCCGGCGTACGGGAACGCTGCGGGGGAGCGGGGTGCGGCGCATAGAACACGGAGCGTACTCGCTGGTATGCGGAACGTACAATCTGTCCGGGCAAACCCTCCCCTGTCGAGGGGGGTGGAGCGCACGCCTTGTCAGTGCGGCGCGATAGGGTTCAGACCCGTCGCGGTTACCCAACGTAGCCATGAGCGACCGATGTCGAGGGAGGGGTGCGCCGTGTCCGGTGGTGAGGTGGCGGGCCTCCTCGTGGCCGTCTTCTGGGCGATCCTCGTCTCCTTCCTCGCCCTCGCGCTGGTCCGGCTCGCGCAGGTGCTGCGCGCCGCGAGCGCGCTGGTGGAGCAGATCACCGAGCAGGCGGTCCCGCTGCTGGCGGACGCCTCGGAGACGGTCCGCTCCGCCCACACGCAGCTCGCCCGGGTCGACGCCATCGCGGCCGACGTCCAGGAGGTCACGGCGAACGCGTCCGCCCTCTCCACGACCGTCTCCTCCGCCTTCGGCGGCCCCCTGGTGAAGGTCGCGGCGTTCGGGTACGGGGTGCGCCGGGCGCTCGGCCGCCCCCGGACCCCGGGTGTGCCCGATATGACTCCAGCGAGTCCCGTGATCCCCGCCCGGACCGTGCCGGCCGCCCGCCGCGGCGGGCTCGGCACACGACGCAGGAAGGGCTGAGTAGCATTGTTCCGCCGTACCTTCTGGTTCACGGCCGGAGCCGTCACCGGCGTCTGGGCCACCACCAAGGCGCAGCGCTTCGTGCGCGGCCTCACCCCCGAGAGCCTCGCGGCCACCGCCGCTAACAGGGCGATCGGCGCGGGCCGGCGTGCGAAGCTCTTCGCCGACGACGTGCGTGCCGCCATGGCGGAGCGCGAGGCCCAGCTGACCGACGCGCTCGGCCTCGACCAGCAGCCCCGGCACACTGAGCTTCCCGGGCAGCGCGCCAAGGCGCTGCCCGCCTCGAAGCACCCCCGCAGGCAGCACCCGCAGGACCCCGAGAGCGGGCTCCACCCGCGGGCCACGTACAACCGGAAAGAGGACCACTGATGGAGTCGGCTGAAATCCGCCGCCGCTGGTTGCGCTTCTTCGAAGAGCGCGGGCACACCGTCGTGCCGTCGGCGTCGCTGATCGCGGACGACCCGACGCTGCTGCTGGTCCCCGCCGGCATGGTGCCCTTCAAGCCGTACTTCCTCGGTGAGGTCAAGCCGCCGTTCCCGCGCGCCACCTCCGTACAGAAGTGCATCCGCACGCCCGACATCGAAGAGGTCGGCAAGACCACGCGGCACGGCACCTTCTTCCAGATGTGCGGCAACTTCTCCTTCGGCGACTACTTCAAGGAAGGCGCCATCAAGCTCGCCTGGGAGCTGCTGACGTCCTCCGTCGCCGACGGCGGCTACGGGCTGGACCCCGAGCGCCTGTGGATCACGGTCTACAAGGACGACGACGAGGCCGAGCGGATCTGGCGCGACGTCGTGGGCGTCCCCGCCGAGCGGATCCAGCGCCTGGGCATGAAGGACAACTACTGGTCCATGGGCGTGCCCGGCCCGTGCGGTCCCTGCTCCGAGATCAACTACGACCGGGGCCCGGAGTTCGGCGAGGAGGGCGGCCCCGCCGTCAACGACGAGCGCTACGTGGAGATCTGGAACCTGGTCTTCATGCAGTACGAGCGCGGCGCCGGCGAGGGCAAGGAGGACTTCCCGATCCTCGGCGAGCTGCCCTCCAAGAACATCGACACCGGCCTCGGCCTCGAGCGCCTCGCGATGATCCTGCAGGACGTGCGGAACATGTACGAGATCGACACCTCGCGTGTCGTGATCGACAAGGCCACCGAGCTGACCGGCGTCGCCTACGGCGCGGGCGCCCGCTCCGACGTGTCCCTGCGCGTGGTCTCCGACCACGTCCGCGCGTCCGTGATGATGATCGGCGACGGCGTCACCCCCGGCAACGAGGGCCGCGGCTACGTGCTGCGCCGCATCATGCGCCGCGCCATCCGCAACATGCGCCTGCTCGGTGCCACCGGCCCGGTCGTCGGTGAGCTGGTGGACGTGGTCATCACGACCATGGGCCGGCAGTACCCGGAGCTGGAGACGGACCGCAAGCGCATCGAGACCGTCGCGCTCGCCGAGGAGGCCGCCTTCCTCAAGACCCTGAAGGCCGGTACGAACATCCTCGACACGGCCGTCACCGAGGCCAAGTCCGCCGGCTCCGCCGTGCTGGCCGGCGACAAGGCGTTCCTGCTCCACGACACCTGGGGCTTCCCGATCGACCTCACCCTGGAGATGGCCTCCGAGCAGGGCCTCGCCGTGGACGAGGACGGCTTCCGCCGGCTCATGAAGGAGCAGCGGGAGCGCGCCAAGGCGGACGCCAAGGCCAAGAAGACCGGCCACGCCGACCTCTCCGCGTACCGCGAGCTGGCCGACACCGCCGGCAGCAGCGACTTCACCGGGTACACGCTGCAGGAGAACGAGGCCACCGTGCTGGGCCTCCTCGTCGACGGTGTGCCCTCGCCGGCCGCCACCGAGGGCGACGAGGTCGAGGTCGTCCTGGACCGCACCCCCTTCTACGCCGAGGGGGGCGGCCAGCTCGCCGACCAGGGCCGTATCCGGCTCGACTCCGGTGCCGTGGTCGAGGTCCGCGACGTGCAGCAGCCGGTCCCGGGTGTCAGCGTGCACAAGGGTGTCGTCCAGGTCGGCGAGGTGACCGTCGGCTCCTCCGCGTACGCCGCCATCGACACCCGCCGCCGCCGTGCCATCGCCCGCGCCCACAGCGCCACGCACCTCACGCACCAGGCGCTGCGCGACGCGCTCGGCCCGACGGCGGCCCAGGCCGGCTCGGAGAACTCCCCGGGCCGCTTCCGGTTCGACTTCGGCTCCCCGTCCGCCGTGCCCGGCACGGTGCTGACCGACGTCGAGCAGAAGATCAACGAGGTCCTCGCCCGCGAACTCGACGTGCACGCCGAGGTCATGTCGATGGACGAGGCCCGCAAGCAGGGCGCCATCGCCGAGTTCGGTGAGAAGTACGGCGAGCGGGTCCGCGTGGTGACCATCGGCGACTTCTCCAAGGAGCTGTGCGGCGGCACGCACGTGCACAACACCGCCCAGCTGGGCCTGGTGAAGCTGCTCGGCGAGTCCTCGATCGGCTCCGGCGTACGGCGTATCGAGGCGCTCGTCGGCGTCGACGCGTACAACTTCCTCGCCAAGGAGCACACGGTCGTCGCCCAGCTCACCGAGCTGCTCAAGGGCCGCCCGGAGGAGCTGCCGGACCGGATCTCCGGCATGCTGAGCAAGCTCAAGGAGGCCGAGAAGGAGATCGAGCGCTTCCGCGCCGAGAAGGTCCTGCAGGCCGCCGCCGGTCTGGTCGACTCCGCCAAGGACGTGCACGGCGTCGCGTTCGTCGCCGCCCAGGTGCCCGACGGCACGGGCGCCGACGACCTGCGCAAGCTGGTGCTCGACGTGCGCGGCCGGATCCAGGGCGGCCGCCCGGCCGTCGTGGCCCTGTTCACCGTGGCGGGCGGCCGTCCGCTGACGGTCATCGCCACCAACGACGCCGCCCGCGACCGCGGTCTGAAGGCCGGCGACCTGGTCCGTACCGCGGCCAAGACCCTCGGCGGCGGCGGCGGTGGCAAGCCGGACATCGCCCAGGGCGGCGGCCAGAACCCCGACGCGGTCGACACCGCCATCGCGGCCGTCGAGCGCCTCGTGGCCGAGACGGCCTGATGGTCCGCGGAAAGGCAGTTTGATGCGCCGAGGGCGACGTATCGCCATCGACGTCGGAGACGCCCGGATCGGGGTCGCCTCGTGCGACCCCGACGGGGTGCTCGCCACGCCCGTGGAGACCGTGCCCGGCCGGGATCTCCCGGCCGCGCACCGCAGACTCACGGCGATCGTGGCCGAGTACGAGCCGCTGGAGGTCGTCGTCGGCCTCCCGCGCTCGCTCAGCGGCCGGGAGGGCCCGGCGGCCGCCAAGGTCCGGGCCTTCGCGCAGCAGCTGGCCACCACCATCCACCCCGTGCCCGTCCGGCTCGTGGACGAGCGGATGTCGACTGTCACGGCCGCCCACGGGCTGCGCGCTTCGGGAGTCTCGTCGAAGAAGGGGCGGTCGGTCGTCGATCAGGCGGCCGCGGTTGTCATCCTTCAGAGTGCACTTGACTCCGAACGGGCGTCTGGGGAAGCTCCCGGAGAGAGCGTCGAAGCCGTTATCTGATCGCGATACGGTAACGTTCCGCGCGGACATGGCAGCTGTCATATAAACGCACCGACAGCCAATAGGCTCTAGGGGATCGATGACTGAGTATGGCCGGGGCCCAGGCTCCGAACCGTGGTACCAGGGGGACCCGCTCTCCGGTAACACCGGACAGCACGGCACCTATGGTGCGCAGGCCTCTTATGGAGGCGGCCAGCAGCCGTATCCCCAGCAGGGCGGCGGCCAGGGAGGCTGGCACACCGGCCAGCAGCCCCAGTACCCGGGCGGCGGCCACACCGGCCAGCAGCCGGCGTACGGAGGCGGCGGCTGGGACACGACCGGCGGGATGCCGGCCGTCGACCCGTACGGCCAGCCCCAGCAGCCCGGCGGCCCGGCACCGGACTACTACGGCACCCCCGAGGCGTACCCGCCGCCCGGGCCGCCGCGCCGCGGCCCCGGCGGTCCGCGCCGGGAGCGCCCGGGCAACTGGGACGAGGGGCTGCCGCCGGAGCGCGACCACGCCTTCTTCTCCGACGACGACGAGCAGGAGATCGTCCCCGGCCGGGGCGAGCGCCCGAGCCGCCGTGGCGGCGGGCGCGGCGGACGCCGCGACCGCGACCTGGAACGCCGCGAGGGCACGAAGAAGCGGAAGAACGGCTGCGCGTGCCTCGTCGTCGCGCTGGTGCTGCTCGGCGGCGGCGGCGCCGTCGCGTACTACGGCTATGACTACGTCAAGAGCAACTTCCTGGCCGACGCGCCCGACTACGAGGGCGACGGCATCACGGAGACGGTGACGTTCGAGATCCCGCAGGGCGCCTCCATCGGGCAGATGGGCAACATCCTGAAGGAGAAGGGCGTCGTCAAGAGTGTCGACGCGTTCACCTCGGCGGCCGCGGAGAACGACAAGTCCGGCAACATCCAGGCCGGTACGTACACGCTGAAGAAGCAGATGTCCGCGAAGAGCGCCATCGAGGCCCTGCTCGACCCGGCGATCCGCAACGCGCTGACGATCCCCGAGGGCACGCCCAACTACAAGATCTACGCGCTGATCGACGACAAACTGGGGCTCAAGGACGGCGACACCAAGGCCGCGGCGAAGGAGCACTACAAGGACCTCGGCCTGCCGGACTGGGCCAAGAGCGGCGGTGACATCAAGGACCCGCTGGAGGGCTTCCTCTTCCCCGCCCAGTACAACGCCGGCAAGGGCACCAAGCCCGAGGCGCTGCTCAAGCAGATGGTCTCGCGGGCCAAGGAGGAGTTCACCAAGGCGGGCGTCGCGGACAACGCGGCCAAACTGGGCCTGAAGGACCCGTGGCAGGTCCTCACCGTCGCCAGCCTCGTCCAGGCCGAGGGCAACAACCAGGCCGACTTCGAGAAGATCACCCGGGTCGTGCTGAACCGGATGAAGCCGGACAACCCGGAGACGATCGGCCGGCTGGACTTCGACTCCACCTACAACTACATCAAGAAGCAGAGCACCCTCGACCTGCCGCCGGCGTCCGAGATGCGCAACCTCAAGGACCCGTACAACACGTACTACGTGCAGGGCCTGCCCGCAGGTCCCATCGGCAACCCGGGCGCCATGGCGATCGAGGCCACCCACAACCCCGCCAAGGGCCCGTGGAACTACTTCGTGTCGCTGAAGGAGAAGACGCTCTTCGCGGTGACGAACGACGAGCACCAGAAGAACGTCGAGATCTACAACAAGGAGAGGGAAGCGGAGGGGTGACGCTCCGGCACCGTGCGGCGGTCCTCGGATCGCCGATCGCCCACTCCCTCTCCCCGGTGCTGCACCGCGCCGCCTACGCGGAGCTGGGGCTGGCCGGCTGGACGTACGACCGCCACGAGGTCGACGAGGCGGCCCTGCCGGGCTTCCTCGCCGGCCTCGACGCGGCCGAGTGGGCGGGCCTGTCCCTCACCATGCCGCTGAAGCGGGCCGTCATCCCGCTGCTCGACGGGATCAGCAGCACCGCCGCGTCGGTGGAGGCGGTCAACACGGTCGTCTTCACGGACGACGGCCGCCGCCTCGGCGACAACACCGACATCCCGGGCATGGTCGCGGCCCTGGCCGAGCGGGGCATCGAGCGGGTGCCCGAGGCCGCGATCCTCGGCGCCGGGGCCACCGCCTCCTCCGCCCTGGCGGCCCTGGCCCGGATCTGCGACGGCGAGGTCACGGCGTACGTCCGCAGCGAGGCCCGCGCGTCGGAGATGCGGCACTGGGGCGAGCGCCTCGGCGTCGCGGTCCGTACGGCGGACTGGTCCGAGGCCGCGAAGGCCCTGCGGGCGCCGCTGGTGATCGCGACGACGCCGGCGGGCGCGACGGACACGCTGGCCGCGGAGGTCCCCGACCACGCCGGCGCGCTCTTCGACGTGCTCTACCATCCCTGGCCGACGGCGCTGGCCGCCGCCTGGACCGGAGCGGTCGTGGGCGGCCTGGACCTGCTCGTGCACCAGGCGGTGCTGCAGGTCGAGCAGATGACGGGGGCCGAGAAGGCACCCCTGGCGGCCATGCGCGCGGCGGGGGAGGCGGCGCTCGCCGCTCGCTGAGCCCGCGCGCGTATCCACGGTGTGAGTACCCCGCGCTGAGCCGGCGCGCCCCACCGGTATCCACGGTGTGAGCACCCCGGCTCACATCCTGGACCTGGGTGAGGGGGCAGCCCTCCGTCGTGGGAGGATCACCCTAGGCAGAACTGGGGATGTGAGGTACCCCCCGGGACCGCTCACAAGCGCACACCGCACAAGGGAGCACCGTTGACCAGGCTGCGCTGGCTCACCGCCGGAGAATCGCACGGACCCGCGCTCGTCGCGACGCTCGAGGGTCTGCCGGCCGGTGTGCCGGTGACCACGGAACTCGTCGCCGACCACCTCGCCCGGCGGCGCCTGGGCTATGGGCGCGGCGCCCGGATGAAGTTCGAGCGCGACGAGGTCACCTTCCTCGGCGGCGTCCGGCACGGGCTGACCCTCGGCTCCCCGGTCGCGGTGATGGTCGGCAACACCGAGTGGCCCAAGTGGGAGAAGGTCATGTCGGCCGACCCCGTGGACCCCGCGGAACTCGCCGAGCTGGCCCGCAACACCCCGCTCACCCGCCCCCGCCCCGGCCACGCCGACCTCGCGGGGATGCAGAAGTACGGCTTCGACGAGGCCCGGCCCATCCTGGAGCGCGCCTCCGCCCGGGAGACCGCCGCCCGGGTGGCGCTCGGCGCCGTGGCCCGCTCCTTCCTGAAGGAGGCCGCCGGCATCGAGATCGTCTCCCACGTCGTGGAGCTGGGCGCCGCCAGGGCCCCGTACGGCGTCGTCCCGAAGCCCGAGGACGTCGAACGGCTCGACGCCGACCCCGTGCGCTGCCTCGACGCCGACGCGTCGAAGGCGATGGTCGCGGAGATCGACCAGGCCCACAAGGACGGCGACACGCTCGGCGGCGTCGTCGAGGTCCTCGCGTACGGCGTGCCCGTCGGCCTCGGCTCGCACGTGCACTGGGACCGGCGGCTCGACGCGCGTCTGGCCGGCGCGCTCATGGGCATCCAGGCGATCAAGGGCGTCGAGGTCGGCGACGGCTTCGAGCTGGCCCGCGTGCCCGGGTCCAAGGCGCACGACGAGATCGTGCCGACCGCCGACGGCATCCGCCGCTCCACCGGCCGCTCCGGCGGTACGGAGGGCGGTCTGACGACCGGCGAGCTGCTGCGCGTACGGGCCGCGATGAAGCCCATCGCCACCGTCCCGCGCGCCCTGGCCACCGTCGACGTCAGCACCGGCGAGGCCGCCGCCGCGCACCACCAGCGCTCCGACGTGTGCGCCGTGCCGGCCGCGGGCATCGTGGCCGAGGCCATGGTGGCCCTGGTCCTGGCCGACGCCGTGTGCGAGAAGTTCGGCGGCGACTCGGTGCCCGAGACGGCCCGCAACGTCGCGTCGTACCTCGACAACCTGGCGATCCGGTGACACCGGCCGTCGTCCTCGTCGGCCCGCCCGGCGCGGGCAAGTCGACCGTGGGCGCCCTGCTCGCCGCCCGGCTGGGCGTCTCCCTGCGCGACACCGACACGGATGTCGAGAAGACCGCCGGCAAGCCGATCCCGGACATCTTCTTCGAGGACGGCGAGCCGCACTTCCGCGCCCTGGAGCGCGACGCCGTACAGGCCGCCGTCACCGGCCACGACGGCGTCGTGTCCCTCGGCGGCGGTGCCGTGATGGACCCCGGCACCCGGGAGCTGCTCGCGGGCCTCCCCGTCGTCTTCCTCGACGTCGAACTCGCGGACGCCGTCAAGCGCGTCGGCCTCGACGCCCCGCGCCCGCTGCTCGCCGTCAACCCGCGGCAGCAGTGGCGCACCCTCATGGAACAGCGCCGCCCCGTCTACACCGAGGTCGCCCGCGTCACCGTCCCGACGGCGGGCCGCACCCCGGACGAGATCGCGCAGGCCGTCCTCGACGCATTGGAGCTCAAGTCCGCATGACCGCCGAAGTCACCCGGATCACCATCGGAGCCACCCCCGGCACGGAGGCGTACGACGTCCTGATCGGCCACCAGCTGCTCGGCGAACTGCCCGGCCTGATCGGGCGGAACGCCCAGCGCGTCGCCGTCATCCACCCCGAGGCGCTCGCCGAGACCGGCGAGGTGCTGCGCGAGGACCTCGCCGCGCAGGGGTACGAGGCCGTCGCCATCCAGGTGCCGAACGCCGAGGAGGCCAAGACCGCCGAGGTCGCGGCGTACTGCTGGAAGGCCCTCGGGCAGTCCGGCTTCACCCGCAGCGACGTGATCGTCGGCGTCGGCGGCGGGGCGACGACCGATGTGGCGGGCTTCGTCGCCGCGACCTGGCTGCGCGGCGTGCGGTGGATCGCCGTACCGACGACGGTGCTGGGCATGGTCGACGCCGCCGTCGGTGGCAAGACCGGCATCAACACCGCCGAGGGCAAGAACCTGGTGGGCGCCTTCCACCCGCCCGCCGGGGTGCTGTGCGATCTGGCCGCGCTGGCGTCGCTGCCGGTCAACGACTACGTGTCGGGCCTGGCGGAGATCATCAAGGCCGGTTTCATCGCCGACCCCGTGATCCTCGACCTGGTCGAGGAGGACCCGGCGGCGGCCCGTACGCCCGACGGCCCGCACACCGCGGAGCTGCTGGAGCGCTCGATCAGGGTCAAGGCGGACGTGGTCTCCTCCGACCTCAAGGAGTCGGGCCTGCGCGAGATCCTCAACTACGGCCACACCCTCGCCCACGCCATCGAGAAGAACGAGCGCTACAACTGGCGCCACGGCGCGGCCGTCTCGGTCGGCATGGTGTTCGCCGCCGAACTGGGCCGGATCGCGGGCCGGCTGGACGACGCCACGGCCGACCGGCACCGGGCGGTGCTGGAGTCGGTGGGGCTGCCCGTGACGTACCGCGGGGACCAGTGGCCCAAGCTGCTGGAGACGATGAAGGTCGACAAGAAGTCGCGCGGCGACCGGCTGCGGTTCATCGTCCTCGACGGCCTCGCCAAGCCGACCGTGCTGGAGGCCCCCGACCCGGCGATGCTGCTGGCGGCGCACGCGGAGATCGCGTCATGACGAAGGTCTACGTCCTCAACGGCCCCAATCTGGGCCGCCTCGGCTCCCGCGAGCCCGACGTGTACGGCGCCACGTCCTACGCCGGGCTGGTGGAGCAGTGCACCGCCCTCGGCAAGGAGCTGGGCTTCGACGTCGAGGTGCGGGAGACCAACGACGAGGGCGAGATGATCCGCTGGCTGCACGAGGCCGCGGACGGCCGGATCCCGGTGGTCGTCAACCCGGGGGCGTTCACGCACTACTCGTACGGCATGCGCGACGCGGCGGCGCAGCGCACGGCGCCGCTGATCGAGGTGCACATCTCCAACCCGTACGCCCGGGAGGCGTTCCGCCACACGTCCGTGATCGCCGCGATCGCCTCCGGCACGATCGCCGGCTTCGGGATCGGTTCGTACCTGCTGGCGCTGCGCGCGCTGGCGGAGGAGCTCGCGGCGGGCTGAGCGTCCGCCGCCGCCCCGGGCCGGGTGAGCGGTGCAACTCCGGGTACCCGGACGGTCCCTGACCGGCGGCCGGGCACGGCGGCCGCGGTGCGATCGTTCCCCAAAGGGGCACGACTGCGGGTACGGTGCCTGACGGGGAAGTCACCGGCCGTCCGGTGACCGGTGAGGTACGAGACGGAGTTACACCGGATGCAGCAAGCAGTGGGGGCTCCGACGCCGCCCCATGGGACGGGCCTTCCGGCGCGGGAGGCCGCCGCGGAGACGACGGGCGCGCTGCGGCTGCCCGCCGGCGGGCTGGTGCCGCTGCCCGCCCCGCCCCCGATGCCCGCGCCGCACGGGGCGCCGCCGCCCACGGTGGCGGTGCTCCTGATCGGCCCGGCCGGCGCCGGCAAGACCAGCGTGGCCCGCTACTGGGCCGACACCCGCCGGGCGCCCACCGCGCACATCTCCCTGGACGACGTACGCGAATGGGTGCGCGCCGGTTTCGCCGACCCGCGCGGGGGCTGGACGGACCAGTCCGAGGCGCAGTACCGGCTGGCCCGGCGCACCTGCGGCTTCGCCGCCCGCAACTATCTGGCGAACGGCATCTCCTGCGTGCTCGACGACGCCGTCTTCCCCGACCGCCCCGTCGTGGGGCTCGGCGGCTGGAAGCGGCACGTGGGCCCGGGCCTGCTGCCCGTCGTGCTGCTGCCCGGCCTGGAGGCCGTACTGGCCCGCAACGCGCTGCGTACGGGCACGCGCCGCCTCGCGGACGAGGAAGTGGCGCGCATCCACGGCCGGATGGCCGGCTGGTACGGCTCCGGCCTGCCGATCCTGGACAACACGCACCACGACGTGCCGTCGACGGCACGGATGCTGGACGAGGTGGTGTCGCGGGCGATCGCGAGCCCGCCGAGCTGGTAGCTGTACCTGTCACGTACCGGCAGCCGCCCCGGGCGGGACATTGCCGTAACCAGGCATACGGCCCCGTCCCGCGCGGTGCGACGATGCCCCGCGTGACGGATGCGACGAGGGTGGAGTGCCGGTCCCTGGTGAACAGGCCCGGCCGGTATTTCGCGTGGCTCGGCAGCTCGCTGGGGCTCTGGGGGATGCTGACCGCCCTGCTGCCCGTACGGAGCTGGGGCGAGCGGTACGCCGCGCTGTGGCTGACGCTCGGCGCCGGCCTGGCGCTGGTCGGGCTGATCACGCTCTCCCTGCTCACGGCGCGGGTGCGGGCCGACAGCTACGGCGTGCACTCCCGGCTGCTGCTGCGCAGCCGCGCCGTGCGGTGGAGCGAGATCGCCGACTTCCGCGTGCGCGTACGGCGGTACCGGGGGACGGACGTACGGCGCCTCACCCTCGTGCGGCGCGAGGGGCGCGCACTGCTGCTGCCCTTGCCGCAGACCTCGAAGGCCGCCGACCCCGGCTTCGACGCGGAGGTGGCGGCACTGCGGGCGCTGCATCTGCGGTACGGCAGGCCGGAGTCGGAGCATCTGCCCGTCGTTTCGTTCCGCACGGCCGGGCGCGGTCTGCGCTGGCCGGTGGCGCTGGGTGTGCTGATACTCGGATGCGCGGGCGTCTTCGCGGCGATCGTGCCGGACGCCTCGGCGCAGGAGCGGGCGTGGGAGGCGGCCGTACCGTGCCCGGCGGGAACGTCCGCCGACCGGCCGCGCGACTGCCTGACGGTGCTGCCCGCCGTGATCAGCCGTACGGAGGCGCACCGGCCCAAGCGCAACAGCTGGCTGTACTTCGAGGGCGGCCGGCCGCTGCGGCGCGTCGATGTGTCCTACGAGGCGGCCGAGGCGTTCCAAGCGGGTGACCGGGTCGACGTCACCCTCTGGCGGGGCGCCGTGTGGGAGGTCGACGGGGAACGCTACGACTGGCACGAGCACATGCCGGGTTCCGGCGACGCGGCGATGATCGCGGCCGGGCTGGCACTCGGCGCCGGCTATCCCGCCGCCCTGGTGCTGGTGCGTCGGCGCGGGCGGCGGCTGGCGGACGACGAGGTGCTGCCCTCGGCGCTGCCGTTCGCGTGGGCGCTGGCCGGAACGGCGGCGTGGCTGCTGCCGCTGTGCCACCGGCACCCCACGACGCTGCTCTCGTCCCGGGAGGCGTGGGTGTGGGCCGCGGCGGGCTGCCTGCTGTCGCTGGGCCTCTTCGCCTGGGCCTGGCGGGCCACGCGGGTGCGCGGGGTGACGGCGCCGGACGTGTCGCGGGTGCCGCCGGTCGGGGGCGAGGTGTTCCTGGCGGCGCGCTTCCTGGAGGACACGGCGTACAACCCGCACGGCTTCGGCACCCATATCGTCCTCGGCGGCGGGCCGCCCGCGGTGGTCCCGCACTCCGGTCCGGGCCGGTTCGCCGCGAAGCGGATACCGGGGGAGCGGCTGACGCTGCGGGAAGTGCGCCGCCCGCGCGGAGGCGACGGCGAGGCGGTCCGCCGGAGCTGGCACGTCGCCGACCTGGACGACGAGGGCCGGCCGGTGCGGCTGGCGGCGGCGCCGGGGGATCTGACGCGCATCCTGGTGGAACTGGACCTCGCGCCGGTGGCCGCGGGAGGTGGCGGGCGGCGGTGAGCCGGGGGCGTCGGGCGGGTCTGATCCGGCCGCGTGGGGACTCGTGGCGCCGACCCGCACGGACGCGTTCGCCGCGCGCGTGGCCGGGCGGAGTCATACGCTCCACATATGCCCGAGCCGCACGCCGACCGCCGATCGCGACTGCGCGCGCACTGCGCGGGGACCGGGAGCGACGCCGCTCTCATCACCCGACCGGCGAACATCCACTACCTCGCCGGCTGCGCCCCCGCCGGTGCCGTCCTGCTGGTGGGCCCCGCCGAGGACATCCTCGTACGACCCGGTGACCTGCCCGCCGACACCGCCGTCAAGCACCCCGAGGACCTGCGCCTGCACGCCCTCAGCGACACGGGCGGCGACCCGGCCGTCGCCGCCGCCGACCTCGCGGCGGCGGCAGGCGCCGAGGGGCTCGCCGTGGAGGAGCACCACCTCACCGTCGCCCGGCACCGGGAGGTCCACTCCGTCGCCCCCGGGCTGCGCCTGGCGGACCTCGGGCGGGCCGTGGAGCAGCAGCGGCTGGTCAAGGACGACGAGGAGATCGCCTGTCTGCGCATCGCCGCGGAGATCGCCGACCAGGCCCTGGGCGAACTGCTCGAATCGATCCTGGTCGGACGGACCGAACGGCATCTCGCCCTGGAGCTGGACCGCCGGCTCGTCGACCACGGCGCCGAGGGCCCCGCCTTCCCCACCTCCGTCGGCACCGGCCCGAACTCCGGACGCGCAGCGCACGTCCCCACCGACCGGCGCGTCGAGGAGGGTGATTTCCTGACCGTCGGCCTCGGCGCCCGCTACCGGGGCTACCGCTGCGAGATCGGCCGTACGTTCGTCATCGGTGCCGCGCCCGACGCCTGGCAGATCGAGCTGTACGACCTCGTCTTCGCCGCTCAGCGCGCCGGCCGCGAGGCGCTCGTACCCGGCGCCGGGTACCGCGACGTGGACCGCGCGGCGCGCCAGATCCTCGACTCGGCCGGCCATGGAGAGGGCCTCGCACCGTGGACGGGACACGGCGTCGGGCTCGAAATCGACGAGGACCCGAAGCTGACACCTGCGGCCATGGGTAAACTGGACGCTTGCGTGCCGGTCACCGTCGAACCGGGGGTCCATCTCCCGGGCCGGGGCGGAGTCCGGATCGATGACACGCTCGTCGTCCGCCCCGTGGTGGACGGCGGTCCAGAGCTACTCACCATCACGACCAAGGAGCTGCTCGCCCTCTGACGGGGGGCGGCCCGCCCTTTGGCCGTCCGAAGCAGCAGTCCAGGAGAATCCGCGACCGTGGCCACCACGAACGACCTCAAGAACGGCATGGTGCTCAAGCTCGACGGGGGCCAGCTCTGGTCCGTTGTCGAGTTCCAGCACGTCAAGCCCGGCAAGGGTCCCGCCTTCGTCCGTACGAAGCTGAAGAACGTGCTCTCCGGCAAGATCGTCGACAAGACGTTCAACGCCGGCACCAAGGTCGAGACGGCCAATGTCGACAAGCGCGGCATGCAGTTCTCGTACAAGGACGGCGAGTCCTTCGTGTTCATGGACATGGACACGTACGACCAGATCTACATCGAGCCGGCGACCGTCGGCGACGCCGCCAACTTCCTGCTCGAGGGCTTCGACGCCGTCGTCGCCATGCACGAGGGCGCGCCGCTGTACGTCGAGCTCCCGGCCGCCGTCGAGCTGGTCATCGCCGAGACCGAGCCCGGCCTGCAGGGTGACCGCTCCACGGGTGGCACCAAGCCCGCCACGCTGGAGACCGGCTACCAGATCCAGGTGCCGCTCTTCATCACCACCGGCGAGAAGATCAAGGTCGACACCCGTTCGGGTGACTATCTCGGCCGGGTGAACAGCTAACCGTGGCTGCCCGCAACAAGGCCCGTAAGCGCGCCTTCCAGATTCTCTTCGAGGCGGACCAGCGCGGTGCGTCCGTGGAGACGGTGCTTGCGGACTGGATCCGGCACGCGCGCTCGGACACCCGTCAGCCGCCGGTGGGCGAGTACACGATGCAGCTGGTCGAGGGCTACGGTCCGCGGGCCGGGCGGATCGACTCGCTCATCTCGCAGTACGCCGTGGGGTGGACGCTCGACCGGATGCCCGTCGTCGACCGGAACATCCTGCGGCTCGGGGTGTACGAGCTCCTCTTCGAGGAGGAGACGCCGGATGCGGTCGTCATCGACGAGGCGGTGCAGCTGGCGAAGGAGTTCTCCACGGATGACTCGCCGTCGTTCGTGAACGGCCTCCTCGGCCGGCTCAAGGACCTCAAGCCTCAGCTGACCAGGGACGGCGAGTAGCCTCGCCGCCTCCGACGGACGGTGTCCCCTCCGGGGGCACCGTCCGTTTCGCGTTCCCGGGCCCCCGGCCCACCTCGGCGCCCGCCTCCCGTCCCGCTGCGGGGGCTGCGCCCCCGGTCCCCGCTGCGGCCTGGCGGCCGCGTCGCGCCTGCGGCGCTCGTCCTCAAACGCCGGACGGGCTTTCAGGGGGTCCGCGCCGACGGGCGCGTATCCGGGCGTCGCGGGGGTGTCGTTACGCCGCGGGGGCTGCGCCCCCGTCCCCCTTGGCGCCCGGCTCCCGTCCCGCTGCGGGGGCTGCGCCCCCGGTCCCCCGCGCGGCCTGGCGGCCGCGTCGCGCCTGCGGCGCTCGTCCTCAAACGCCGGACGGGCTTGGAGGCGGTGCCGTTCGCCCGCATACCCCCCGGCATCGGCGCCCGCGCGGGCGCAAACCCAGCCCGTCCGGCGTCTGAGGACTTCGGCGAAGCCGAAGCGCGCCGGAGGCGCAGGCGGGACTGCAGCGGGGAGGGATGGGGCCGCCCCTGTCACGCCGGAGGGCGGCAAACCCAGCTTGAGGACTTCGGCGGAGCCGAAGCGCGCCGGAGGCGCCGGCGGGACTGCAGCGTGGAGGGGTGGCGCCGGCCCTGGCACCCGGGAGGGCGGCAGACCCAGCCCGTCCGGCGCTTGAGGACTTCGGCGGAGCCGAAGCGCGCCGCAGGCGCCGGCGGGACCGCACCGCGCAGCGAGCCGCGCCGCGCAAACGGCAGCCGCCCCGCGGCACGCCCCCCGCGGGGGGCCCGCTACGGGGCGGCGGTGTTACGTTTCTGCGGGGTGGGGAGCCGGAGGCGTTACGCCTCCTCCGTGTGGACCGCGCGACGCGCGTCCGCGTCGAGGACGCCCCAGCCGATCAGCTGCTCCGTCAGGACCGACGGCGACTGGTCGTAGATGACCGCCAGCGTCCGCAGATCGTCCTGGCGGATCGACAGCACCTTGCCGTTGTAGTCGCCGCGCTGCGACTGGATCGTGGCGGCGTACCGCTGCAGCGGGCCCGCCTTCTCCGCCGGGATGTGCGCGAGGCGCTCCAGGTCCAGCACCAGCTTCGGCGGCGGCTCCGCCGCACCGCCCGGCTGGGTGCCCGGAAGCAGCTCCTGCACCGGCACTCCGTAGAAGTCCGCCAGCTCAGCCAGCCGCTGCACCGTCACGGCACGGTCGCCGCGCTCGTACGAACCGACCACTACCGCCTTCCAGCGGCCCTGCGACTTCTCCTCCACACCGTGGAGAGACAGGCCCTGCTGGGTGCGGATCGCACGAAGCTTGGCCCCGAGCTGTTTAGCGTATTCGCTGGACATAAAACTCCCCGGACGCTGTTTCACCTGGCGGCACTGCCGCGCCGCGCGTGGCTCAGTAACTCACTGTGAGGTTACGCAGCGTAATGTCCCGCCGTCAAGCGGAAGATTCGCCCCCACGACCGCATCCGCGCCGCGCCCGACGCGCTGACCTGCGGGGCCTCGATTGGGAGAGCCGTCAGGGGCGCTGCTACCGTATGAGGGACCCAGACGTCCTTTAACACCAGTCCTGTGAGGCTGGGAAGGAGGTCCGTTCCGCATGGACTCGAACCACGGAAACGGTGAACAGACCCCCAGGCCCGTCCTGGAGGCCCCCGACATCCAGCGGGTGCTGACCCGCATCGCCCACGAGATCGTCGAGCGCGCCAAGGGCGCCGACGACGTGGTGCTCCTCGGCATCCCCACCCGCGGCGTCTTCCTCGCCCGGCGGCTGGCGGACAAGCTCCAGGAGATCACGGGCCGGAAGCAGCCCGTCGGCTCCCTCGACATCACGATGTACCGCGACGACCTGCGTATGGGCCCCGCCCGCGCGCTCGGGCACACGGACATCCCGGCGGACGGCATCGACGGCCGGCTCGTCGTCCTCGTCGACGACGTCCTCTTCTCCGGCCGCACCATCCGCGCCGCCCTCGACGCGCTGAACGACATCGGCCGGCCGCGCGCCGTCCAGCTCGCCGTTCTCGTCGACCGCGGCCACCGCGAGCTGCCGATCCGCGCCGACTACGTCGGCAAGAACCTCCCCACCTCGCTGCGCGAGACGGTCAAGGTCCAGCTCACCGAGGAGGACGGCCGGGACGCCGTGCTGCTCGGCGACAAGCCCGCCGACCCGGCCGGCGAGCAGTAGCCCCCGCGGAACCGGCGCTCCGCACCGCAGGAGCCCGGCCGCTCAGGCATGCCCGCCACCCCGCCAGACAAAAGCCGCGAAACCGCCGCGAAACTGGAGCACACACCCAGATGAAGCGCCATCTCATCTCGACCGCCGACCTCAGCCGGGACGACGCCATCCTCATCCTCGACACCGCCGAGGAGATGGCCCGGGTCGCCAACCGGCCCATCAAGAAGCTGCCGACGCTGCGCGGCCGCACCGTGGTGAACCTCTTCTTCGAGGACTCCACCCGCACCCGCATCTCCTTCGAGGCCGCCGCCAAGCGCCTCTCCGCGGACGTCATCAACTTCTCCGCGAAGGGCTCGTCCGTCTCCAAGGGCGAGTCGCTGAAGGACACCGCCCTCACCCTGCAGGCCATGGGCGCCGACGCCGTCGTCATCCGGCACAACGCCTCCGGCGCCCCGCACCGCCTGGCCACCTCCGGCTGGCTCAACGGCAGCGTCATCAACGCCGGCGACGGCACCCACGAGCACCCCACCCAGGCCCTGCTCGACGCGTTCACCATGCGCCGCCACCTGGCCGGCGCCAAGGACGGCGGCCCGACCTTCCACCAGGGCCCCGGCGACGGCACCGGCCGCGACCTCGACGGCCGCCGGATCACCATCGTCGGCGACGTCCTGCACAGCCGCGTGGCCCGCTCCAACGTCCATCTGCTGCACACCCTCGGCGCCCAGGTCACCCTGGTGGCCCCGCCGACCCTGCTGCCGATCGGCGTCGAGACCTGGCCGTGCGAGGTGTCGTACGACCTCGACGCCGTCATCCCGAAGTCCGACGCGGTGATGATGCTGCGCGTGCAGCGCGAGCGGATGAACGCCGCGTTCTTCCCGACCGAGCGCGAGTACGCCCGCCGCTACGGCCTGGACGTCGACCGGATGGCGCGGATGCCCGAGCACGCCCTGGTCATGCACCCCGGCCCGATGAACCGCGGGATGGAGATCTCCGCCGAGGTCGCCGACTCCCACCGCTCCACCATCGTCGAGCAGGTCGCCAACGGCGTGTCCGTCCGGATGGCCGTGATGTACCTGCTCCTGGGCGGCGCCGTGCTGCCCGCCACCGAGGCCGGACCAGTGCCCGCCGCTTCGATCCGTACCGCCACCGCCTCCGAGGAGAGCAAGTAACCATGAGCAAGATCCTGATCCGTGGCGCGAAGGTCCTCGGCGGCGACCCGCAGGACGTACTGATCGACGGCGAGCGCATCGAGGCGGTCGGCAGCGGCATCGAGGCGCCCGAGGGCGCGCGGGTCGTCGACGCCGAGGGGCAGATCCTCCTCCCCGGCCTCGTCGACCTGCACACCCATCTGCGCGAGCCCGGCCGCGAGGACTCCGAGACCGTCCTGACCGGCACCCGCGCCGCCGCCAAGGGCGGCTACACCGCCGTACACGCGATGGCCAACACCTTCCCGGTCGCCGACACCGCCGGCGTCGTCGAGCAGGTCTGGCGGCTCGGCCGCGAGTCCGGCTACTGCGACGTGCAGCCGGTCGGCGCCGTCACCGTGGGCCTGGAGGGCAAGAAGCTCGCCGAGCTGGGCGCCATGCACGACTCCGCCGCCGGCGTGATGGTCTTCTCCGACGACGGCATCTGCGTCGACGACGCGGTGATCATGCGCCGGGCGCTGGAGTACGTGAAGGCGTTCGACGGCGTCATCGCCCAGCACGCCCAGGAGCCGCGGCTGACCGAGGGCGCCCAGATGAACGAGGGCGTTGTCTCCGCCGAGCTGGGCCTGGGCGGCTGGCCGGCCGTCGCCGAGGAGTCGATCATCGCCCGCGACGTGCTGCTCGCCGCCCACGTCGGCTCCCGCGTGCACATCTGCCACCTGTCGACCGCCGGCTCGGTGGAGATCGTCCGCTGGGCGAAGTCCAAGGGCTGGAACGTGACCGCCGAGGTCACCCCGCACCACCTGCTCCTCACCGACGAGCTGGTCCGCTCGTACGACCCGGTCTACAAGGTCAACCCGCCGCTGCGCACCGAGCACGACGTGATGGCCCTGCGCGAGGCGCTGGCCGACGGCACCATCGACTGCGTCGCCACCGACCACGCCCCGCACCCGCACGAGGACAAGGACTGCGAGTGGGCCGCGGCCGCCATGGGCATGGTGGGCCTGGAGACCGCGCTGAGTGTCGTCCAGCACACCATGGTCGACACCGGACTGCTGGACTGGGCGGGCGTCGCCGACCGGATGTCCTTCCGCCCGGCGGTCATCGGCCGCCTCGCCGGCCACGGCCGCCCCCTCGCCGTCGGCGAGCCCGCGAACCTCACGCTGCTCGATCCGTCCTACCGTGGTGTGGTGGACCCCGCGGGCTTCGCGTCCCGCAGCCGCAACACCCCCTACCAGGGCCGTGAGCTGCCGGGCCGCGTCACCCACACCTTCCTGCGGGGCCGGGCGACGGTCGTGGACGGAGATCTGGCGTGACGTACTCGGACATCCTGCTGGCCGCTGAGCAGAAGTCTCAGCCGGTCACCCATCTCGGTGAGCGCATCGGCTGGGTCGTGGGGCTGCTGCTCTTCGTGGCCCTGTGCTACTGGCTGATGCGCCAGGGCTGGAAGTGGCGCGGCACCCTCCAGTCCGACGTCCCCCCGCTCGCGGAGATCCCGGCGCGCACCGGCGGGCCGCGGCTCACCCTGACCGGCCGCTACCACGGCTCCACCACCGCCGGGCAGTGGCTCGACCGGGTCGTCGCGCACGGCCTGGGCACCCGCTCGCGCGTCGACCTCACCCTCACCGACGAGGGACTGGCGGTCGTACGCCCCGGCGCGACGGACTTCTTCGTCCCGGCCGCCCGGCTGCGCGGGGCCCGCCTCGACAAGGGCATCGCGGGCAAGGTCCTCACCGAGGGCGGACTGCTGGTGATCACCTGGGAGCACGGCGGCAAGGAGTACGACTCCGGCTTCCGCTCCGACCGCGCGGCGGAGCACGGCGACTGGGTCGCCGCCCTGAACAACCCCGAGAACGTCAAGGAAGGCGCACGATGACCACCAGCAAGGCCCCGGCAGTCCTCGTACTGGAGGACGGCCGCACCTTCCGCGGCCGCGCCTACGGAGCGGTGGGGGAGACCTTCGGCGAGGCGGTCTTCAACACCGGCATGACCGGCTACCAGGAGACCCTGACCGACCCGTCGTACCACCGCCAGGTCGTCGTGATGACCGCCCCGCACGTCGGCAACACCGGCGTCAACGACGAGGACCCCGAGTCGAAGCGGATCTGGGTCGCCGGCTACGTCGTGCGCGACCCCGCCCGCGTGCCGTCCAACTGGCGCGCGAGGCGGACGCTGGACGAGGAGCTGCGCACCCAGGGCGTCGTCGGCATCTCCGGCATCGACACCCGCGCCCTCACCCGCCATCTGCGTGAGCGCGGCGCGATGCGCGTCGGCATCTTCTCCGGCGAGGCCGTCGCCGACGAGGGCACGCTGCTGACCCGCGTCCGCCAGGCCCCCGAGATGGCCGGATCCGACCTCGCGGGCGAGGTCGCCACCACGGAGCCGTACGTCGTTCCCGCGATCGGCCCCGACGGCGAAGCCGTCCCGATCGGCACCGCGCGCTTCACCGTCGCCGCGATCGACCTCGGCATCAAGGGCATGACCCCGCACCGCATGGCCGAGCGCGGCATCGAGGTGCACGTCCTGCCCGCCGACGCCACCCCCGAGCAGGTCTACGCCGTGAACCCCGACGGGGTGTTCCTCTCCAACGGCCCCGGCGACCCCGCCACCGCCGACCTGACCGTCGTCAAGGCGGTGCTGGACCGGAAGACGCCGCTGTTCGGCATCTGCTTCGGCAACCAGCTCTTCGGCCGGGCGCTGGGCTTCGGCACGTACAAGCTGAAGTACGGCCACCGCGGCATCAACCAGCCGGTGCAGGACCGCACCACCGGCAAGGTCGAGGTCACCGCCCACAACCACGGCTTCGCCGTGGACGCCCCGCTGGACGGCCCCGTCGACACCCCCTACGGCCGCGCCGAGGTCACCCACGTCTGCCTGAACGACGACGTGGTGGAGGGCCTCCAGCTGCTCGACCAGCCGGCCTTCAGCGTCCAGTACCACCCGGAAGCGGCCGCGGGTCCCCACGACGCCGCATACCTGTTCGACCGCTTCGTACAGCTCATGGAGGGCCAGCGTGCCTAAGCGCACCGATATCCAGTCCGTCCTGGTCATCGGCTCCGGCCCGATCGTCATCGGCCAGGCCGCCGAGTTCGACTACTCCGGCACCCAGGCCTGCCGCGTGCTGAAGGCCGAGGGCCTGCGCGTCATCCTGGTCAACTCCAACCCGGCCACGATCATGACCGACCCGGAGATCGCCGACGCCACCTACGTCGAGCCGATCACCCCGGAGTTCGTCGAGAAGATCATCGCCAAGGAGCGCCCCGACGCCCTGCTCCCGACGCTGGGCGGCCAGACGGCCCTCAACACGGCGATCTCGCTGCACGAGGCCGGCACGCTCGAGAAGTACGGCGTCGAGCTGATCGGCGCCAACGTCGAGGCCATCAACAAGGGCGAGGACCGCGACCTGTTCAAGGAGGTCGTCGAGGCCGTCCGCGGCAAGATCGGCCACGGCGAGTCCGCCCGCTCGGTGATCTGCCACTCGATGGACGACGTGCTGAAGGGCGTGGAGACCCTCGGCGGCTACCCGGTCGTCGTCCGCCCGTCCTTCACCATGGGCGGCGCCGGCTCCGGCTTCGCGCACGACGAGGAGGAGCTGCGCCGGATCGCCGGCCAGGGCCTCACCCTCTCGCCGACCACCGAGGTGCTCCTGGAGGAGTCCATCCTCGGCTGGAAGGAGTACGAGCTGGAGCTGATGCGCGACAAGCACGACAACGTCGTGGTCGTCTGCTCCATCGAGAACTTCGACCCGATGGGCGTGCACACCGGTGACTCGATCACCGTCGCCCCGGCGATGACGCTCACCGACCGCGAGTACCAGATCCTGCGCGACATCGGCATCGCCGTCATCCGCGAGGTCGGCGTGGACACCGGCGGCTGCAACATCCAGTTCGCGGTGAACCCCGAGGACGGCCGGGTCATCGTCATCGAGATGAACCCGCGCGTCTCGCGGTCCTCCGCGCTGGCGTCGAAGGCCACCGGCTTCCCGATCGCCAAGATCGCCGCCAAGCTGGCCGTCGGCTACACGCTGGACGAGATCCCGAACGACATCACCGAGGAGACCCCGGCCTCCTTCGAGCCGACCCTCGACTACGTAGTGGTGAAGGTCCCGCGGTTCGCCTTCGAGAAGTTCCCGTCGGCCGACGCCACCCTCACCACCACCATGAAGTCGGTCGGCGAGGCCATGGCGCTCGGCCGCAACTTCACCGAGGCGCTGCAGAAGGCGCTGCGCTCGCTGGAGAAGAAGGGTTCGCAGTTCTCCTTCACCGGCGAGCCGGGCGACAAGGCGGCGCTGCTCGCCAAGGCCGTACAGCCCACCGACGGCCGGATCAACACCGTCATGGACGCCATCCGCGCCGGCGCCACGCAGGAGGAGGTGTTCGAGGCCACGAAGATCGACCCGTGGTTCGTCGACCAGCTCTTCCTGATCCACGAGGTCGCCGAGGAGCTGGCGGGCGCCGACAAGCTCGGCCCCGAGCTGCTCGCCCACGCCAAGCGGCACGGCTTCTCCGACGCCCAGATCGCCGAGATCCGCGGCCTGCGCGAGGACGTCGTCCGCGAGGTGCGGCACGCGCTGGGCATCCGCCCGGTCTACAAGACGGTCGACACCTGCGCCGCCGAGTTCGCCGCGAAGACCCCGTACTTCTACTCCGCGTACGACGAGGAGAACGAGGTCGCCCCGCGCGAGAAGCCGGCCGTGATCATCCTGGGCTCCGGCCCGAACCGGATCGGCCAGGGCATCGAGTTCGATTACTCCTGTGTGCACGCCTCCTTCGCGCTCAGCGAGGCGGGCTACGAGACCGTGATGGTCAACTGCAACCCGGAGACCGTCTCCACCGACTACGACACCTCCGACCGGCTCTACTTCGAGCCGCTCACCCTGGAGGACGTGCTGGAGATCGTCCACGCCGAGCGGCAGGCGGGCCCGCTCGCGGGCGTCATCGTCCAGCTCGGCGGGCAGACGCCGCTCGGCCTCGCGCAGGCGCTGAAGGACAACGGCGTGCCCGTCGTCGGCACCTCGCCGGAGGCCATCCATGCCGCCGAGGACCGCGGCGCCTTCGGCCGCGTGCTCACCGAGGCCGGGCTGCCCGCGCCGAAGTACGGCACGGCGTTCTCCTTCGACGAGGCCGCCCGGATCGCCGGCGGCATCGGCTACCCGGTGATGGTGCGGCCCTCCTACGTCCTCGGCGGACGCGGCATGCAGATCGTGTACGACGAGCCGTCGCTGGGCGAGTACCTGACCAAGCACGCCGGTCTGATCTCCGACCACCCGGTGCTCATCGACCGCTTCCTCGACGACGCCATCGAGATCGACGTCGACGCCCTGTACGACGGCGAGGAGCTGTACCTCGGCGGCGTGATGGAGCACATCGAGGAGGCCGGCATCCACTCCGGCGACTCCGCCTGCGCGCTGCCGCCGATCACCCTCGGCGGGTACGACATCAAGCGGTTGCGCGCCTCGACGGAGGCCATCGCGCGCGGCGTCGGGGTGCGCGGACTGATCAACATCCAGTTCGCGCTGGCCGGGGACATCCTGTACGTCCTGGAGGCCAACCCGCGCGCCTCGCGGACCGTGCCGTTCACCTCCAAGGCGACGGCCGTCCCGCTGGCGAAGGCGGCCGCCCGGATCTCGCTCGGCGCCACCGTCGCCGAGCTGCGCGCCGAGGGCCTGCTGCCCGCGACGGGCGACGGCGGCACCCTGCCGATGGACGCGCCGATCTCCGTCAAGGAGGCCGTGATGCCCTGGAGCCGCTTCCGCGACATCCACGGCCGCGGCGTGGACACCGTCCTGGGCCCGGAGATGCGCTCCACCGGCGAGGTCATGGGCATCGACACGGTCTTCGGCACGGCGTACGCCAAGTCGCAGGCCGGCGCGTACGGCGCGCTGCCGCAGAAGGGCCGGGCCTTCGTGTCCGTCGCCAACCGCGACAAGCGCTCGATGATCTTCCCGGCCCGCGAGCTGGTCCAGCACGGCTTCGAGCTGCTGGCCACCTCGGGCACGGCGGAGGTCCTCAAGCGCAACGGCATCAACGCCACCGTCGTCCGCAAGCAGTCCGAGGGCGAGGGCCCGAACGGCGAGAAGACGATCGTCCAGCTGATCCACGACGGCCAGGTCGACCTGATCGTCAACACGCCCTACGGCACCGGCGGCCGGCTCGACGGCTACGAGATCCGCACCGCCGCCGTCGCCCGCGGCGTCCCCTGCCTGACGACGGTCCAGGCGCTCGCCGCGGCCGTCCAGGGCATCGAGGCCATGTCCCGCGGCGATGTGGGCGTCCGCTCCCTCCAGGAGCACGCGGAACACCTCACCGCCGGCCGCCACAGCCAGTAGCAGCGACCCGAGCCCCGCCGGTCCCCGACCGGCGGGGCTCACTACCGAAGGCCCCCTGCCAGGCACCTTCAGAGAAGGCCCGCATGTACCCCCTGTTCTTCAAGACCTTCTTCAAGCGGATGGACGCCGAGAAGGCCCACCACCTCGCCTTCAACACCATCCGTGCGGCCTCCGCCACCCCCGGCGCCCGCACGTCCGTACGCGCCGTCGCCGCACCCTCGTACCCCTCGCTGCGCGTCAAGGCGCTGGGCCTGGACCTGCCGGGCCCCTTCGGGCTGGCGGCCGGCTTCGACAAGAACGCCGTCGGCATCGACGGCCTGGCGATGCTGGGCTTCGACTTCGTCGAGATCGGCACGGTCACCGCGAAGCCCCAGCCCGGCAACGAGAAGACCCGCCTGTTCCGGCTGGTCGAGGACCGGGCGCTGATCAACCGCATGGGCTTCAACAACGACGGTTCCGCGGCCGTCGCGGCCCGCCTCGCCCGCCGTACCCACGGCCACCGCACCCCGTACCGCCCTAACACGGTCATCGGCGTCAACATCGGCAAGACGAAGGCCGTCCCCGAGTCGGAGGCGATCGCCGACTACGTGACGTCCACCGAGCGCCTCGCCGGACACGCCGACTACCTCGTCGTCAACGTCTCCTCGCCGAACACCCCCGGCCTGCGCAACCTGCAGGCCGTCGAGGTGCTGCGCCCGCTGCTGAAGGCCGTGCGCGAGGCGGCCGACCGTACGACCGACTCCCGTGTCCCGCTGCTCGTGAAGATCGCGCCGGACCTCGCGGACGAGGACGTCGACGCGGTCGCCGACCTCGCGCTGGAGCTGGAGCTGGACGGCATCATCGCCACGAACACCACGATCTCCCGCGAGGGCCTCGCCACGGACCCCGGGTACGTCCGCTCGCTCGGCGCGGGCGGTCTGTCCGGAGCGCCGCTCAAGCAGCGCGCCCTGGAGGTCCTGCGGCGCCTGTACGCCCGGGTGGGCGGCCGGATCGCCCTCGTCGGCGTCGGCGGCATCGAGACCGCCGAGGACGCCTGGGAGCGGATCCTGGCCGGTGCCACGCTCGTCCAGGGCTACAGCGCCTTCATCTACGAGGGCCCGCTGTGGCCCCGCAAGCTCCACCGCGGCCTGGCCCAGCTGCTGGCCGACAGCCCGTACGCCACGCTCGCCGACGCCGTCGGCGCCGACACCCGGAAGGCGGAGAACGCATGACTCCCTTCGGCACCCGACTGCGGGCCGCCATGGACACCCGTGGCCCGCTCTGTGTGGGCATCGACCCGCACTCCTCGCTGCTCGCGGGCTGGGGCCTGAACGACGACGTGCCCGGTCTGGAGAGGTTCGCCATGACGGTCGTCGAGGCCCTCGCCGGCGAGGTGGCCGTCCTCAAGCCGCAGTCGGCGTTCTTCGAGCGCTTCGGCTCGCGGGGTGTCGCCGTACTGGAGAAGGCCGTGACCGCCGCCCGGGAGGCGGGCGCCCTGGTGCTGATGGACGCCAAGCGCGGCGACATCGGCTCGACGATGGCGGGCTACGCCTCGGCGTTCCTCGACAAGGACTCGCCGCTGTTCTCCGACGCCCTGACGGTCACCCCGTACCTCGGCTACGAGTCCCTGCGGCCCGCGCTGGACGCGGCGCACGTCAGCGGCACCGGCATCTTCGTCGTCACCCTCACCTCCAACCCGGAGGGCGGCGAGGTGCAGCGCGCCACCGCGGCGGACGGTCAGACGGTGGGCCAGGTGATGCTGGGGCACATCGCCGCCGAGAACGGCGGCGCCGAGCCGCTGGGGTCCGTGGGCGCGGTCGTGGGCGCGACGCTCGCGGACGCGGGCGCGGACCTGATGATCAACGGTCCGCTGCTGGCGCCGGGCATCGGGGCGCAGGGGGCGACCCCGGCCGATCTCCCGGCCGTCTTCGGTCCGGCGCTGCGCAACGTCGTCCCGAGCGCGAGCCGGAGTGTACTTCAGGCGGGTCCGGACGCGGGCGCGCTGCGGAAAACCGCCGCACAGCTGGCCGACGAAGTACGCATCGCAGTCGGACAAAGTGGTTGATATACGTACGAATTCTCAGCGAAGTTCAGTCTGACCAGGACTTTTCGTCTGTTCTCGCTGACTCGGGGGAACTCGGCCGCTAGTCTCCGTTGGCATAGCGCGTGTACCTGCGCGTTATCGGTTCCCCCGCAGGTGCGGGGGGATTGGGAGCAAGTAGCAACAAACAGCCCATATCCGACAAGTTCGACATCCGAGGTGACGTAGGCGTGGCTCTTCCGCCCCTTACCCCTGAACAGCGCGCAGCCGCGCTCGAGAAGGCCGCAGCGGCTCGCCGGGAGCGCGCCGAGGTCAAGAATCGGCTCAAGCACTCCGGCGCCTCCCTGCACGAGGTCATCAAGTCGGGCCAGGAGAACGACGTCATCGGCAAGATGAAGGTCTCCGCCCTCCTTGAGTCCCTTCCCGGCGTGGGCAAGGTCCGCGCCAAGCAGATCATGGAGCGGCTCGGTATCTCCGAGAGCCGGCGCGTCCGAGGTCTCGGCTCCAACCAGATCGCATCCCTGGAGCGTGAGTTCGGCGGCGCCACGTCCTGACGTTCTCGGGCACCCCCGGGAACCTGGATAATCGCTGCATGACAGAACGTCCGCGGCTGACCGTGCTCTCCGGCCCCTCCGGGGTCGGCAAGAGCACGGTCGTCGCCCATATGCGCAAAGTCCACCCCGAGGTCTGGCTCTCCGTCTCGGCCACGACCCGGAAGCCGCGGCCCGGCGAACGCAACGGCGTCCACTACTTCTTCGTCTCCGACGAGGAGTTCGACAAGCTGATCGCCAACGGCGACCTGCTCGAGTGGGCCGAGTTCTCCGGCAACCGCTACGGCACGCCCCGCAAGGCCGTGCACGAGCGGCTGGAGGCCGGGGAGCCCGTCCTGCTGGAGATCGACCTGCAGGGCGCGCGGCTGGTCCGTGAGTCGATGCCGGACGCCCAGCTGATCTTCCTCGCCCCGCCGAGCTGGGACGAACTCGTCCGCCGGCTGACCGGCCGCGGCACCGAGGCGCCCGACGTGATCGAGCGCCGGCTGGCGGCCGCCAGGATCGAACTCGCCGCCGAGTCGGAGTTCGATACCACCCTTGTCAATACCTCCGTCGAGGATGTGGCGCGCGAGCTGCTAGCCTTGATGAAGGTTTCATAGATCGTTTTCTTCATTTAGCGGAAGGCCTGAGAGTTGTCCTCTCCCATGACCGCGCCCGAGGGCATCATCAACCCGCCGATCGATGAGCTGCTCGAGGCCACGGACTCGAAGTACAGCCTGGTGATCTACGCGGCCAAGCGCGCGCGGCAGATCAACGCGTACTACTCGCAGCTCGGCGAGGGCCTGCTGGAGTACGTCGGCCCGCTCGTCGACACGCACGTCCACGAGAAGCCGCTGTCGATCTCCCTGCGGGAGATCAACGCGGGTCTGCTGACCGCCGAGCCCACGGACGCGCCTGTCCAGTAGGAGCCCCCGGCTCCCCTGTGCGTCGGGCTGCATCTCCGGTTTACGCCGGGGTGTGGCCCGTTTCGCGTTCCCGGGGGTCTGTGAACCGGGCCCCCCGTCTGCATGGGGCCCGCGCATGATGTGTGATGGGACCGTACACGGCGGAGCGTGAAGGCGGGGTTGCAACGACATGGCGAAACCCAAGGTCGTGCTGGGTGTGAGCGGTGGCATCGCGGCGTACAAGGCGTGCGAGCTGCTGCGGCGTCTGACGGAGGGCGGCCACGAGGTCCGCGTCGTCCCGACGGCGTCGGCCCTGCACTTCGTCGGCGAGGCCACCTGGTCCGCCCTCTCCGGACAGCCCGCCGCGACCGAGGTGTGGGCGGACGTCCACGAGGTGCCGCACGTGCGCATCGGCCAGAGCGCGGACCTCGTCGTCGTGGCGCCCGCGACCGCCGACCTGCTGGCCAAGGCCGCGCACGGCCTCGCGGACGACCTGCTGACCAACACGCTGCTGACCGCTCGCTGCCCGGTCGTCTTCGCCCCGGCGATGCACACCGAGATGTGGGAGCACCCGGCCACCCAGGCCAACGTGGCCACCCTGCGCGGCCGCGGCGCGATCGTCATCGAGCCGGCCGTCGGCCGCCTCACCGGCGTGGACACCGGCAAGGGCCGGCTGCCCGAACCGGACGAGATCTTCGAGGTGTGCCGGCGTGTGCTCGCGCGTGGCCCGGAGCGCTCCGGGCCGGACCTCGCCGGCCGCCGTCTCGTGGTCAGCGCCGGCGGCACCCGCGAGCCCCTCGACCCCGTCCGCTACCTCGGCAACCGGTCCTCCGGCCTGCAGGGATACGCCCTCGCCCGGACCGCGGTCGCCCGCGGCGCCCAGGTCACGCTGATCGCGGCGAACACCGCGCTGCCCGACCCCGCCGGGGCCGACGTGGTGCGGGTGCAGACCGCCGTACAGCTGCGGGAGGCCGTGCTGAAGGCCGCCGCGGACGCGGACGCCGTGGTGATGGCCGCCGCGGTGGCCGATTTCCGCCCCGCGACGTACGCCTCCGGCAAGATCAAGAAGGAGGAGGGGAAGGAGCCGGAGCCCGTGGCCCTGGTCCGCAACCCCGACATCCTCGCCGAGATCTCCGCCGACCGGCCCCGGCCCGGACAGCTGGTCGTGGGGTTCGCCGCGGAGACCGACGACGTCCTCGCCAACGGCCGCAAGAAGCTCGCCCGCAAGGGCTGCGATCTGCTGGTGGTCAACGAGGTCGGGGAGCGCAAGGCGTTCGGCTCCGCCGAGAACGAGGCGGTGGTCCTGGGTGCCGACGGTTCCGAGCACCCCGTGCCGTACGGGCCGAAGGAGGCGCTCGCGGACACGGTGTGGGACCTCGTGGGCGAGCGGCTGGCCTGATCGCCTCCGGTGGGTGACGTGATCGTCTTCGGGCAGCCGTCACCGGATGTTCAGCGCGATGATCCGTCCTGTTCGTCACCCTGCGTTGTGATGTGCGACACTCCGTCACGTCATGTGTTCGTTCGGGCCGGGTACCGGGCCCACTGGGCGAGACGGGTTGTCCACCCGCCGAGCCCGCCTTATAAACTTCCATCCGGATACGAACCAGCCACGGCCCTACCGCGTCTGGCAGAGCATCCGAACTTGTTCAGCCAGCAGCCGCTGCAACCCAGGGAGCGATGTGTCCCGCCGTCTTTTCACCTCGGAGTCCGTGACCGAAGGTCACCCCGACAAGATCGCTGACCAGATCAGCGACGCCATCCTCGACGCCCTGCTCAAGGACGACCCGACCTCCCGCGTCGCCGTCGAGACCCTGATCACGACCGGCCAGGTCCATGTGGCCGGCGAGGTCACCACGTCGGGGTACGCGGACATCGCGACCCTCGTGCGCAACAAGATCCTCGAGATCGGCTACGACTCCTCGAAGAAGGGCTTCGACGGCGCCTCCTGCGGTGTCTCGGTGTCCATCGGCTCGCAGTCCCCGGATATCGCCCAGGGCGTCGACACGGCGTACGAGAGCCGGGTCGAGGGTGCCTCCCGAAGGGAAGACGGGGACGAGCTGGACCGGCAGGGCGCCGGTGACCAGGGCCTGATGTTCGGTTACGCCTGCGACGAGACGCCCGAGCTGATGCCGCTGCCGATCCACCTCGCGCACCGGCTCTCCAAGCGCCTCACCGAGGTGCGCAAGAACGGGACCATCCCCTACCTGCGGCCCGACGGCAAGACCCAGGTCACCATCGAGTACAACGGCGACAAGGCCGTCCGCCTGGACACCGTCGTCGTCTCCTCGCAGCACGCGTCCGACATCGACCTGGACTCGCTGCTGGCGCCCGACATCCGCGAGTTCGTGGTGGAGCCGGTGCTGGCGAGCCTGGTGGAGGACGGCATCAAGCTGGACACCGAGGGCTACCGGCTGCTGGTCAATCCGACCGGCCGCTTCGAGATCGGCGGCCCGATGGGCGACGCGGGTCTGACCGGCCGGAAGATCATCATCGACACCTACGGCGGCATGGCCCGGCACGGCGGCGGCGCCTTCTCCGGCAAGGACCCGTCGAAGGTCGACCGCTCGGCGGCGTACGCGATGCGCTGGGTCGCCAAGAACGTCGTGGCCGCGGGGCTGGCCTCGCGCTGCGAGGTGCAGGTCGCGTACGCGATCGGCAAGGCGGAGCCGGTGGGTCTGTTCGTCGAGACCTTCGGCACGGCGGCCGTCGACGTCGAGAAGATCGAGCTGGCCATCTCCGAGGTCTTCGACCTGCGGCCGGCCGCGATCATCCGCGATCTGGACCTGCTGCGGCCGATCTACTCCGAGACGGCGGCCTACGGGCACTTCGGGCGCGAGCTGCCCGACTTCACGTGGGAGCGCACCGACCGCGTGGACGCCCTGCGCAGGGCCGCGGGCCTGTAAACCAGCTGCGTACGGTACGCCCCGGCGCCTACCTTGGTGGGTGGCCGGGGCGTCCGGTGCGCAGGTTGCGGATACTTCCTTCCGGGCGGACACGCCCTCGCGGGTTCGAATCCCGCCGCCGGTCCCTGGCGGGCCGGTCGTGGCCGAGTGGCCGAAGGCAGAAGACAAACCCCGCCGCCGTCGGTTGATCTCGGACGCCCGGCCCCTCCCTCAGATCCGGTACGCGCCCGCCGGCACCCCGTACTCGACGCCGTAGGGCGTCAGGGCTATCAGTCCCGTGCCCCTGACCTGAGTGTGCGGACCCAGGGAGAGCGGATTCACGCTCAGGGCGGCCG
The DNA here is from genome assembly GCF_040680895.1 of Streptomyces sp. NPDC051940. Taxonomy (NCBI): domain Bacteria; kingdom Bacillati; phylum Actinomycetota; class Actinomycetes; order Kitasatosporales; family Streptomycetaceae; genus Streptomyces; species Streptomyces sp. NPDC051940. Next base: position 45,077 of record NZ_JBFAXR010000023.1, read on the forward strand.
CGACCGCCGGGGTGAGACCGAATGCGGCGGACAGCCATTCGTCGGCCTCGTCCTCGCTCTCCGCGCCGTCCGGAGGCAGCCCGAGCTCCGCCCGGAGCGCCTCCTCCTGCGGCAGCGGCTCCCCGAGCGCGAGAAGCGCGTCGCCGGCCTCGCCGGTGGCGCTGTACCGCCGCACGGCCGTGCCGCCCTCGGCGACCAGCCACGCCGAGCCGTCACCCTGGGCGCCGTAGTAGTACGCCTGGGCGTGCCCGTACCGCTCGCTCAGCCGGAGGCACAGGTCCAGCACCTCGTCGGCCCGCTCCTCGTCGCACGGATCGCACCAGGCGCCGAGCACCAGCGTCCAGCCGTCCACCTCGGGCGTCAGATAGACGCGTCCGAGGGCGCGCGGCCCCTCGTCGGTCCGGTCGTGGGTGTCGCAGTCCACGACGTCGGCGCCCAGGGCGAACGTCGCCGGACGGGGCGAGGTCAGCCCCAGGAGCGCGCTGATCCCCTGCTGGTCGCCTCCCGGAACGGCGATCCAGCAGGGCCAGCAACCGGCCAGCGGCTCCGGCACGTCGGACGACAGCTTGATGCGGATCAGCCGGTCGACCACGGCCCTGTCCGCGGGGGAGAGCGCCTCCTCCCCGCCCGCCTCGGCGAGAGCGGTGAGCGCCCGGGCACGTACGCGCCCCGGTCCCTCCAGCCGCGCGCGCCGCAGCGCCGGCACCGCATCCCGGCCGAGACGGGTCAGCGCGAACTGCGCGCCCTCCGCGACCTCGGCATCCGCGTCTCCCAGCAGGGGGAGCAGCGCGTCGACCGCCCGCCGGACGAGCGGGGAGCCGGCCTCCGCCGACGGCCCGGCGGCGGAACCCTCGGGGTCGAGGGAGCGGGCGACGCCCCGCACCGCCCACAGCCGCACCACCGGCGCCGGGTCGGACACCGCCGCGAGATACCGGTCCACGGGCCCGTACCCGCTGAACACCCTGCCCGCTCTCCGCCGTGCCTCCGTACCGGACGCGCCCGCGAGGGCGCCGCGTGCCTCGTCGAACCCCGCGGGCCCGATCCGGTGCAGCACGGCTTCGAGGTCCCACCAGGACACCGGTGACCGCTCGTCGAGCAGCTCGTGCAGGAGCGGTCCGACCGCGACCGGGCCCATGGCCACGAGCGCGTCCCGGGCGGCGGTCCGCCGGTCCGGGTCCGCGAGTTGCCGGATCTCGTCCATGTCCGCCTCCTGGTGCCCGCCGCCGTCGACGACCCATCATCGCGCCAGGGTCTGACAAGCGGGCTCGGCCCCGGGCGGATGCGTGGTCTGTCGGCGGTGTCCGGTAGAACGGATACGTGAGCAGCGAAGACCGTGAGCCCGAGACCTCCCCCGCGGGGGCCGAGCAGCTTGCGCTCATTCGCGAGGCCGTGCGGGAGGCCAAGAAGCCGCGGGCCAAGCCGAGGACCTGGCGGGGCGCGAAGCTGGCCGAGGCGAGGCCCGTGGCGCGGGTGCTCGTGGACAAGGGGCTCACCCACCTCGACCGGTACTTCGACTACGCCGTGCCCGCCGCCATGGACGAGGAGGCGCAGCCCGGCGTGCGGGTGCGCGTGCGGTTCGGGGCCCGCGTGGTGAAGGGGCGGCGCGAGGGCGGCGAACTGCACGACGGGTTCATCGTCGAGCGCGTCGACGCCAGCGACTTCGCGGGGCCGCTGGCGCCGCTCGCCCAGGTGCTGTCCACCGAGCCGGTCCTCAGCCCCGCGCTGCTCCACCTCTGCCGCGCGGTCGCCGACCGGTACGCCGGTTCCCTCGCGGACGTCGTCCAGCTCGCCGTACCGCCGCGCCGGGCACGGGTCGAGGCACAGCCCAGCCCGCCGCAGCTGGCGCCGCCGCCGGTGCCGCAGAGCCCCGGCCCCTGGGCGCGGTACGAGACGGGGCCCGGCTTCCTGCAGGCCCTGGCCCGCGGCGCCGGCCCCCGCGCGGTGTGGAGCGCCCTGCCCGGCCCCGCCTGGCCGCAGGAGCTGGCGTACGCCGCGGCGGCCACCCTCGCCGCCGGCCGGGGCGTGCTCCTCGTCGTCCCCGACGGGCGGGCGGCGGCACGCGTCGACGCCGCGCTCGGCGAACTCCTCGGCCCCGGACGGCACGTGCTGCTGGCCGCGGAGACCGGCCCCGAGGAGCGCTACCGTCGCTGGCTCGCCGTCAGCCGGGGGAGCGTGCGGGCGGTCGTGGGTACCCGGGCCGCCATGTTCGCGCCGGTGCGCGATCTCGGACTGGTCGCGATCTGGGACGACGGCGACAGCAGCCACAGCGAGCAGCACGCCCCGCAGCCGCACGCCCGCGAGGTGCTGCTGCTGCGCGCCGCGCACGAGAAGACGGCCTTCCTGCTTGGCGGGCACAGCATGACCGTGGACGCCGCCCAGCTGCTGCAGACCGGCTGGGCCCGGCCGCTGGCCCCCTCCCGCGCGCAGGTGCGCGAGGCGGCACCGCTGGTCCGTACGGTCGGGGAGAAGGAGGAGGCCCGCGATCCGGCGGCCCGGGCGGCGCGTCTTCCGTCGCTCGCCTGGCAGACGGTGCGTGAGGGGCTGGCGACCGGACCGGTGCTGGTCCAGGTGCCGCGCCGGGGCTACGCGCCCCGGCTGGCCTGTGAGCGGTGCCGGGCGCCCGCCCGCTGCCGGGAGTGCTCGGGCCCGCTGGAGAGCCGCGGCGCCCAGGAGGCGCTGCACTGCGGCTGGTGCGCCCGCGAGGAGGCCGGCTGGCACTGCCCGGAGTGCGGCGGGGCCCGGCTGCGCGCGCAGGTCGTCGGCGCCCGGCGTACCGCGGAGGAGCTGGGCCGGGCCTTCCCGGCCGTACCGGTGCGGACCTCCGGCCGCGACCACGTACTGGACCGGGTCCCGGACGTCCCGGCGCTCGTCGTCTGCACGCCCGGGGCCGAGCCGGTGGCCGACGCGGGCTACGCCGCCGCGCTGCTGCTCGACGGCTGGGCGCTGCTCGGCCGGCCGGATCTGCACGCGGGGGAGGAGGCGTTGCGCCGCTGGCTGGACGCGGCGGCGCTGGTGCGCCCGCAGGAGCAGGGCGGCACGGTCGCCGTCATCGCCGACGCGGGGCTGCGGCCGGTGCAGGCGCTGGTGCGCTGGGATCCGGCCGGGTTCGCGGCGCGGGAGCTGGCGGAGCGCGCCGAACTCGGCTTCCCGCCGGTGTCGCGGATGGCGTCGGTGTCGGGGCCGTCCCAGGCCGTGACGGAGTTCCTGCTGACCGCCGAACTGCCCGAAGGCACCGACGTACTCGGGCCCGTCCCGCTGCCCGCGGCCGAACGGGGCCGTCCGCGCCGCCCCGGCGATCCTCCGCCGCTCGCGGAGGGCGACGATCCGTGGGAGCGCGTCCTGCTCCGGGTCCGTCCCGGCACGGGCGCGGCGCTGGCCGCGGCCCTCAAGTCCGCCCAGGCGGCGCGGATGGCGCGGCGGGAGGCGGTGGGGGTTCGGGTGCGGGTGGATCCGGGGGACATCGGGTAACGGACAAGGGTCTGCTGGGTGGTGAGCCCCAGCGGGGGGTGTGGGGGCTGAGCCCCCACCACACCCGTACCGGCTGGGATCAGGAGTGCGCGGACAGGGCTTCCCCGCGGACCCCTGCCCCGGTCTCCCGTCCCGGCAGCAGCGGCTCCCGTCCCGGCATCACCGGCTCCCGTCCCGGCAGCACCGGCGGAACCGCCGGCATCCCGCTCGCGGGCGCGATCCCGGCACCCAGCGGACTGGGAGCCATCGAACCCGGCGCCATGGAACCCGGCGCCATCGGACCCGGCGCCGGCCGGGCCGCCGGCACCACCGGCAGCGTCCGCGCCGCGGCGCCCTCGGTGCCCGCCGCCTGCTGCGCGGCCGCCCGCCGCGCACCGTAACGGCGGTGCACCGCCTGCTTGGTCACCCCGAGCGCGGATCCCACCGCGTCCCAGGAGAAGCCCAGCGAGCGGTCGAAGTCCACGGCGGCCGTCACCAGGGTCTCCACGCTGTCGCGCAGTTCCTGGGCGAGCCGCACCGTGGGCGCGGGCGCGCGTCCGTAGACGACGAATCCCGCGGACGAGCCCGTCCGCCGCGGGCGGTAGACATTGCCGAGCTGGGCGGTCAGGGTGCGCAGCGCATCCACCTGCCGGCGGACCCGCTCGATATCCCGCACCAGGACCTGCAGGCTGGCCCGTGCCTGGGCGTCGTGGGTTGCGTGGTCGGCCATGAAGGAGCCTCTCGAACGGCGTCAAGTGTCCGGGCCGCCCGGGTCAACGATCTGCCGAATGAGGGGCCCGTTTCCGTCAATCTCACTTGAGCAACGCCACAGCCTTCACACAGTCACGCTACGGGGGCGTGCGGACGGGACGCCCCAGCGCGCTCCCCTCCGCGTACGCCCCTTCCCGCCCCCTAGACTGTTGCCCGTTCCAGCCCGCTGCACGAGAGGTCACCTGCCCGACATGAGGCTCGTCTTCGCCGGTACGCCCGAGGTCGCCGTTCCCTCCCTGGACGCCCTGATCGCCTCGCAGCGGCATGAGGTGGTGGCCGTCGTGACCAGGCCGGACGCGCCGGCCGGGCGCGGGCGGCACCTGGTGGCGAGCCCGGTCGCCGAGCGGGCGGAGGAGGCGGGCATCGAGGTCCTCAAACCCCGCCACCCGCGCGACGGGGACTTCCAGGCGCGGCTGCGCGAGATCGACCCGGACTGCTGCCCGGTGGTGGCGTACGGCGCACTGCTGCCGAAGTCGGCGCTCGACATCCCCCGCCACGGATGGGTGAACCTGCACTTCTCGCTCCTGCCGGCCTGGCGGGGCGCAGCGCCCGTGCAGCACGCCATCCTGGCGGGTGACGAGATGACCGGTGCGACGACGTTCCGTATCGACGAAGGGCTGGACTCCGGGCCGGTGTTCGGGGTCGTCACCGAGGCGGTGCGGCCGACGGACACCAGCGGTGACCTGCTCACCCGGCTGGCGTTCGCGGGCGCGGGCCTCCTCTCGGCGACGATGGACGGCATCGAGGACGAAGCCCTGTACCCGCAGCCCCAGCCGGCGGACGGGGTCTCCCTGGCGCCGAAGATCAACGTCGAGGACGCGGAGCTGGACTGGGCGGCGCCCGCGATGCGCGTCGACCGCGTGGTCCGCGGCTGCGCCCCGGCGCCGGGCGCGTGGACGGTCTTCCGCGGCGAGCGCCTGAAGGTCATGTCGGTCGCCCCGGCCGCGGACCGTACGGACCTGACGCCCGGGGAGCTGGCCGTCTCGAAGAACGCGGTGCACGCGGGCACGGGCTCGCACGCGGTGGAGCTGCTGTGGGTCCAGGCCCAGGGCAAGAAGCCGATGAAGGCCGCGGACTGGGCACGCGGGGTGCGGATCGCGGCGGCGGAGCGGCTGGGGGGCTGAGTCGGTGGGCCCGCGGACAGGTCCCCGCTCTCCGTACGACGTAGGCTGAACGCGTCGCGTCAATTCTTCCCCCGGAGCACCTTTCCTGTGAGTGACCGTCCCCGTCGCCCTGCCAAGCCCTACCGGCGGCCGAAGAAGGATCCCGTCCGAGTTCTCGCCTTCGACGCGCTGCGTGCGGTGGACGAGCGGGACGCCTACGCCAACCTCGTGCTGCCGCCGCTGCTGCGCAAGGCGCGCGAGAGTGAGTCGTTCGACGCGCGGGACGCGGCCCTGGCGACCGAGCTGGTGTACGGGACGCTGCGGCGGCAGGGGACGTACGACCGGATCATCGCGGAGTGCGTCGACCGGCCGCTGCGGGAGGTGGATCCGCCCGTGCTGGACGTGCTGAGCCTGGGCGCGCACCAGTTGCTCGGCACGCGGATCCCCAGCCACGCGGCCGTCTCCGCGACCGTGGAGCTGGCACGGGTCGTGCTGGGCGACGGGCGGGCGAAGTTCGTCAACGCCGTGCTGCGGAAGATCGCGGCGAAGGATCTCGACGAGTGGCTGGCGGCCGTCGCGCCGCCCTACGAGGACGATCCCGAGGACCATCTGGCCGTCGTGCACTCGCATCCCCGCTGGATCGTCTCGGCGCTCTGGGACGCGCTGGGCGGCGGCCGGGCCGGGATCGAGGACCTGCTGGAGGCCGACAACGAGCGGCCCGAGGTCACGCTCGTCGCCCGCCCCGGACGGTCCACGACGGAGGAGCTGACGACGCCCGACACGCTGCCGGGGCGCTGGTCGCCGTACGCCGTGCGGCTGGCCGAGGGCGGTGAGCCGGGGGCGGTCCCGGCGGTCGCCGAGGGCCGGGCCGGGGTGCAGGACGAGGGCAGCCAGCTCGTCGCCGTCGCGCTGGCGAACGCGCCCGTCGAGGGCCCCGACCGGCTGTGGCTGGACGGCTGCGCGGGACCGGGCGGCAAGGCGGCGCTGCTGGGCGCGCTGGCGGCGGAGCGGGGGGCGGCGCTGGTCGCCTCCGAGAAGCAGCCGCACCGGGCGCGGCTGGTCGCCCGTGCGCTGGCCGGCAACCCCGGCCCGTACCAGGTGATCACCGCCGACGGCACCCGGCCCGCGTGGCGGGAGGGCGTCTTCGACCGGGTGCTGGTCGACGTGCCGTGCACCGGGCTGGGCGCGCTGCGCCGTCGCCCCGAGGCGCGCTGGCGGCGCCGTCCGGAGGACCTGGACGGCTTCGCGCCGCTGCAGCGCGCGCTGCTGCGGGAGGCGCTGCGGGCGGTCCGGGTCGGGGGAGTCGTGGGGTACGCGACCTGCTCCCCGCATCTGGCGGAGACCCGCGCCGTGGTGGACGACGCGCTGAAGGACGCGTCCGGTGAACTCATCGACGCCCGGCCGCTGATGCCGGGCGTGCCCGGCCTCGGGGACGGCCCCGACGTCCAGCTGTGGCCGCACCTGCACGGCACGGACGCGATGTATCTGGCGCTGATCCGACGGGTGGGCTGAGCCGGAACTCCGACGGGTGGGCTGAGCCGGAACTCCGAGGGGTGCCCGAGCCGGAGGCCCGCCCCGTGGGCCGGGCCGGAGGCCGGCCGGGGCGGCGGCAGACCCGGTCGTCCGCGCCACCGCCGCCCCGGACCGCCCTCGTCAGTGCGTCTCCGCCCCTTCCGTCCGGCGGGCCTCGGCCGGCTCGGCCGGCGGCTCGTCGTCCTCCGGGCGCCGGGCCAGCGCGTTGGGCCACCAGACGCGCTGGCCGATGTCCAGGACCAGCGCCGTCACCAGCATCGACCGGACGATGAAGGTGTCGATGAGCACGCCCACCGCCACCGCGAAGCCGATCTCCGCGAACGCCACCATCGGCAGCGTGCCGAAGACCGCGAACGTGCCCGCCAGCACAAGACCCGCCGACGTGATCACACCGCCGGTGGCCGCCAGGGCCGTGAGCGCGCCCTGCCGGGTGCCGCGCCGCTGCGCCTCCTCCTTGATCCGGGTGGCCAGGAAGATGTTGTAGTCGATGCCCAGCGCCACCAGGAACACGAAGACCAGCAGCGGGAACGCCGTATCCTCCCCGGCGAAGTCGAACACGTGCCGGAAGAACAGCGCGCTGATGCCCAGCGCCGCCGCGAACGACAGGATGACCGTGCCCATCAGCAGCAGCGGCGCCAGCACGGCCCGCAGCAGGAGCACCAGGATGATGAACACGGCGATCAGCACCAGCGGGATGATGAGCTTGTCGTCCCGTTCCACGGCCGTGTCCATGTCGACGATGGCCGCCGTGGTGCCGCCGACGATCGCGTCCGCGTCCGGCGCCTGGTCCGCGAGCGCGTCACGCACCCGGTGGACGGTGTCCTTGGCGTCCGAACTGCTGGGGTTGTCGTCGAGGATCGCCTCGAGGTAGACGCGGCCGTCGCGTTCGGCGTCGACGCCGGGTGGCGTCGTGATCGGTACGTCGGCGATGCCCGGCGTGGCGGACACGGTCTCCTTGACCTGGTCGGCCTGGTCCGCGTTGGCCATGATCACCAGCGGGTCGCCGCCGCCCGCCGGGAAGTACCGCGCCTGCACCTCGCCGCCGACGATCGAGTCGGGGCGTCCGGTGAAGGAGTCCTCGTAGCTCAGCCCCGCCGCCTTCAGCTGCATCAGGCCCATGGAGAGCGCCGCCAGCGCCACGGCCCCGGCCACCCACACCGTCCGCGGGCGACGGGCGATCCGGCCGCCCGTACGCGCCCACACGCCGGTCTCCGTGGGCTCCGCGGAGCCGAAGTGCGGCCGCGCCGGCCAGAAGATCCACCGGCCGACGATCACCAGCAGCGCCGGGAACAGCGTGAGCAGCGCGAGCAGTGCCACACCGACGCCGATCGCCAGCACGGGCCCGAGGCCCGCGGTGGAGCTCAGCTCGGCGAACATCAGCACCAGCATCGCCGCGATCACCGTCGCTCCGCTGGCCAGTACGGCCGGACCGGCGCGGTGCAGCGCCAGGGCCATCGCCTCGTGCCGGTCCTCGTGCCGGCGCAGCTCCTCCCGGTACCGGGCGACGAGCAGCAGGGCGTAGTCGGTGCCCGCGCCGAAGACGAGCACGGTGAGGATGCCCGCACTCTGCCCGTTGACCGTGAGGCCGGCGTGCTCGGCCAGCAGATACACCAGTGCCTGTGCGGTGGTGAGCGCCGCGATCACGGAGATCAGCGGGACGAACAGCAGCGTCGGGCTGCGGTACGTCACCAGCAGCGCGATCACCACGACCGAGGCCGCGGCCATCAGCAGGGTGGAGTCGATGCCCTCGAAGCCCTCGGCGAAGTCGGCGTTCGCGCCGCCGGGACCCGTGATGTAGACGTCCAGCCCGTTCCCGCCGTCCCCGACCGCCTCGCGGATGTCGTCCACCGCGGGAACCACGCGCTCCCAGGCGTCCGACCCCACCGTCAGCGGGATGAGGACCTGTGCGGCGCGGGCCGGGGAGTTGCGCTCCTCGTACTGCGGGTCCGTCGTCTCGGCTCCGCGCAGGCCGTGGTCCGTCAGCGCGCGCAGCTGTGCCACGTCCTCGTCGATACGCGCGCGGTCCGCGTCCGTGAGGCCGGACGCGCGTTCGTAGACGATGACCGTCGGCATCTGCTCCGGGCGGAAGTCCTCGGACTCGCGGAGCACTTGAGTGGATTCCGCGGACTTGGGCAGCCAGTTCACCGTCTGGTTGTCCTGGGCGTCCGCGAGCTTCATCGAGAGCGGGCCCAGCGCGCCCAGCGCGACCACCCACAGCCCGAGGACGACCCATTTCGTCCAGCGGCCGCAGACCAGCCAGGCCACGCCCCTGCGTGTGCCTCCGCTCTGCGGTTGTGGCTTTTGTTGCACGTCCGACATGGCGCCCCCTCGGCCTGTCGCTGATTGACGAACGCCCGTCAGCATGGCACGGGCCACTGACAAAGCGCAGCACCTCGCTTAGCGGGTGGCGCATACATGTAAACCGTGCGGCGGCGGGCCGACCGGTGACCTGCGGCTTTCGAGTGCCTGCCCCGGTGAAGGCCGGGTGGGACAGGGGTGCGGACCCCGCACCGGCCAGGGGGCCGGGGCGCGGAAGCCGGGGGGCACCCGGGCGTCGGGGCGCTCATCTGAGCTGTAGGCTCGGACGCAGCCGTCCCCCTCAGCGATCAAGGTTGTCCGTACATGCCGCAGATCAATCCCAGCATTCTGTCCGCAGACTTCGCCAGGCTCGCCGACGAGGCGCGGGCGGTCGAGGGCGCCGACTGGCTCCACGTGGACGTGATGGACAACCACTTCGTCCCGAACCTGACCCTCGGCGTCCCCGTCGTGGAGGCGCTGGGCAGGGCCTCGGACATCCCGATGGACTGCCACCTCATGATCGACAACCCGGACCGCTGGGCCCCGGCCTACGTCGAGGCGGGCGCCGGCTCGGTCACCTTCCATGTGGAGGCCGCCGCCGCCCCCGTACGCCTGGCCCGCGAGATCCGCGCGAAGGGCGCCCGCGCGTCCATGGCGCTGAAGCCCGCGACTCCCATCGAGCCGTACGAGGACCTGCTCCCCGAGCTCGACATGGTCCTCATCATGACCGTGGAGCCCGGCTTCGGCGGCCAGGCGTTCCTGGACATCATGCTGCCCAAGATCCGCCGTACCCGGGAGATGATCTCCAAGCACGGCCTCGAGATGTGGCTGCAGGTGGACGGCGGCGTCTCGGAGTCCACCATCGAGCGCTGCGCGGACGCCGGGGCGGACGTCTTCGTCGCGGGTTCGGCCGTGTACGGCGCCGCGGACCCGGCGCACGCGGTGCGGGCCCTGCGGGACAAGGCGGCGGCCGCCACCCGGTCGGCGTCCTGGTCCTGCGGGCACTGAGGAGGGCGATGTGCGGTCCTGTGACCCACAGTTCGCCTGCCCTTCACGCAGGAGCCGAGGCCAGGGGCTGAACGAGACGCCCTGGTTCTGACAGGATGAACAGCACGTGCCGCGCGGCGACGCGCGACACCTGGCAAAGGTAAGGAGATCGCGGTGTCTACGGGCCGGACAACTGCGCGGATGGGGCCGGCGGAGCTGGTGCAGGCGGCGGCGATGGCACGCCGCTTCTACCTCGAGGGCAAGTCGAAGATCCAGATCGCCGAGGAGTTCGGCGTCAGCCGCTTCAAGGTGGCGCGGGTCCTGGAGACCGCACTCGAGCGTGATCTCGTGCGGATCGAGATCCGGGTGCCCGCCGAACTCGACGCGGAGCGCTCCGACGCGCTGCGCGCCCGCTACGGACTGCGGCACGCGGTCGTCGTCGAGTCCCCCGCGGACTCGCCGTCGGGCGGCGAGGACCACCCGGACCCGGAGAACCTCGGCGAGGTGGCCGCGGACCTGCTCGGCGAGCTCGTGGCGGAGGGCGACGTCCTCGGCCTGGCCTGGGGCCGGTCCACGATCAACATGGCGGCCGCGCTGCGCCACCTCCCGCCCTGTACGGTCGTCCAGCTCACCGGCGTGTACGACGCCGGCACCGCGGAGCGCGGCTCGGTCGAGGCGGTCCGCCGCGCCGCCGACGTCGCGGGCGGCGAGGCGCACCCGATCTACGCCCCGATGCTGCTGCCCGACGCCGCGACGGCCAACGCGCTGCGCAGCCAGACCGGGGTCGCGCGGGCCTTCGAGTACTTCGACAAGGTCACCGTCGCCGCGGTGTCCATCGGCTCCTGGGCGCCTGGCATCTCGACGGTCTACGACATGCTGAGTGAAGAGGAGCGCGAGCAGTACGCCTCGCTCGGCGCCGCCGCGGAGATGTCCGCGCACCTCTTCGACGACGCGGGCCGGCGCGTCGGCCGCGACCTGGGCGAGCGGTGCATCACGGTCGAGGCCGACCGGCTGCGGCGTATCCCGGAGGTCGTCGCCATCGCCGGCGGGCTGCGCAAGGCGGCGGCCATCGGCGCCGTGCTGCGGTCGGGGCTCGTCACGAGCCTCGTCACGGACACGGCGGTCGCGGACTACCTGCTCCACGAGTCGCGCCCGCCGCTGCGGCCGGCGCTCGAGCGGGCGGACCCCGACGACCTCTGATCCCCGCGCGTGACCGGCGCCGGCGGCGCGACAGCGCCGATGGCCGGGCCTACGCTGAGAACATGGCAACCGTGCAGGTCGACGGGCTGGAGATCGCCTACGACCGCGTGGGGGACGGGCCGCCCGTGGTCTTCCTGCACGGAGCGGCCCTGGACGCCCGCGAGTGGCAGCCGCAACTGGACGCACTGGCGGACGCGTTCACCGTCGTCGCCTGGGACGAGCCCGGAGCAGGCCGCTCCTCCGACATCCCCGAGTCCTTCTCCCTCGCGGACTACGCCCGTTGTCTGGCCGCGGTCGTGGAGTCGCTGGGGCTCGGTCCGGCGCACATCGCGGGCCTCTCCTGGGGCGGCACCGTCGCGCTGGAGTTCTACCGCCACCACCCGGACCTGGTGCGGACGCTGATCCTCGCCGACACCTACGCGGGCTGGAAGGGCTCGCTGCCGGCGGACGAGGTACGGGCCCGGGTCGAGGGGGTGCACCGCATGCTGGCCGCGCCGCCGGGTGCGTTCGACCCGACGCTGCCGGGACTCTTCGCCTGCGAGCCGCCCGCCGCGTACGTGCCGCTGCTGGAGGCGATGGAGGCCGTCGTACGTCCGCAGACCCTGCGGACGCAGCTGCTCATCATGGCCGACACCGACCAGCGGGACCTCCTGCCCACCGTGTCGGTGCCCGCCCTCCTGCTCTGGGGGGACCGCGACGTGCGCTCGCCGATGGCCGTGGCACGGCAGTTCCAGGACGAGATCCCGGACACCCGGCTGGTCGTGATCCCGGGTGCGGGGCACGTCAGCAACCTGGAACGGCCCGGGGAGTTCAACGAGGCGGTGCGCGACTTCTGCCACGCCCACTCCTGAAGGCCGGCCCGGATTTCGGCCAGTGCCGGAAATCTCCCGCCCGTCGGCCCCGACATCGATGATTGCGGTCAAGGCGCAGATCTCCACGCAGGGTTGACGGTCTCAAGGGCAGGGCGTATGACTTTCGGCTAGTGCCGTAACTCCGTTCCTGGAACCCGGAGGTACTGCTCCGTCATGCCGACGCGTCGTACGCAACGGCCCGGACCGGAAGTTGCCGGGCATCGCGGGCAATACGCCGCCTGCGGCCCCGCGTTCCGTGCTCGTGTGCACCGCGCTCCAAAGCCTCGCCCCTAGCCATTGACAGCCCAAATCCATCCTGACTACTTTCGGTCAAGGCCGAAATTAGCGGGCACCACCCCTCCTCAGGCCCTCCGGAGGCCCCGATGAAGACTGCGCTCCAGCGTGCCGGTGTATCCCTCGTCCTGCTCGGTCTCACCGCCGGCACCGCCGCCTGCGGCGACTCCGGCGGGGGATCGGCCTCCGACGAGGTCACCGTCTGGATGTACCCCGTGATCGGCGATCCGAAGGCCAACGACGCCTACTGGAAGCAGATCGAGAAGGCGTACGCGAAGGCCGAGCCCGGCGCCAAGGTGAAGATCGAGCAGCAGCCCTGGGACAACCGCGACGAGAAGCTCGCCACCGCCCTCAGCGGCGGCAAGGGCCCCGACGTGGTGGTCCTGCAGCCCGACCAGATCCCCCAGTACCTCGCCAGCGGTGCCATCGCCCCCGTCGACGCCGCCATCGAGGGCGTGAAGGACAAGTTCCTCGCGCCCGGCCTCAAGGCGATGACACAGGACGGCAAGGTCTACGCGGCCCCGATCTACCACACCATCACGACCACGATCTACAACAAGAAGCTGCTCGCCGAGGCCGGCGTCGACAAGCCCCCGGCCACCTGGGACGAAGTGAAGGCCGCCGCCCCGAAGTTCAAGGCGAAGGGCCTGGCGACCATGGACTACTCCGCCAGCAACGAGGCGAGCCTGAACCTCAACTTCTACCCCCTGCTCTGGCAGGCGGGCGGCACGGTCTTCAGCGAGGACGGCAAGAAGGTCACCTTCAACGAACAGCCCGGGGTGGACGCGCTGACGTTCCTCACCGACCTGTACGAGGAAGGCGCCATCCCCAAGTCGGCGATGACCAACGCCAACCTGGTCGCCGACCAGGCACTCGGCAAGCAGCAGGTCGCGATGGGCTTCTGCAACTCGGCCTTCGACTTCGTCGCCGCCGAACAGGCCTGGGGCAAGGAGAACGTCCTCATCGGCGACCCGCTCACCGGAAAGGAGCAGGTGGCCTTCGGTATCCCCGGCGGCCTCGGCATCAACGCCAAGGGCAATGTGAAGGGCGCGGAGAAGTTCATCGCCTTCATGACCGAGCCGGAGCAGATCGTCAGCCTCAACCAGGCGACCGGCTTCTTCTCGCCCCGCTCGGACGTCACCGTCCCCTCCGACAGCCCGTACGCGGAGAAGCTCCAGCAGGCCCTGCAGGTCGTCACCCCCGGTGAGCCGCAGCCGATCGCCCGGCAGCTGATGGGCGTCCTCTCCCCGGAGATCCAGGCCGCACTGACCGGCAAGAAGTCGCCGCAGGAGGCCCTGGACGCGGCGGCGGAGCAGGCCGAGGACCTGCTGGCCCGGCAGCGGTAGGCGGCCACCCCCGACGTAATCGACGGACGGACGAGACGGACGTATGAGCAAACTCGCACGGGCGCGGCTGCGCCGGCACGACGCACGGGCGGGCCTGCTGTTCGTGGCCCCGATGCTGCTGCTGTTCCTGGTCTTCCGCTTCGGGCCGGTGCTCGGAGCGGGGTTCCTCTCGCTGACCGACTACCGGCTCAGCGGCGAATGGGAGTTCATCGGGGCCGAGAACTACACCCGGCTGCTGGACGACGACCTGTTCTGGGAGAGCCTCGGCGTCACCGCCACCTACACCGCGGTGTACGTCCCGCTGACCGTCGGCGTCGCCCTCGGCACGGCCCTGCTGCTGCAGCGCACCGTGTGGATGCGGGGCTTCTTCCGCGGGGTGTTCTTCCTGCCGTACGTCACCAGCATCGTGCTGGCCGCCGTCATCTGGAAGTGGATCTACGAGGTCGAGGACGGACTGCTCAACTCGGTGCTCGGAGCGCTCTCCTTCGGCGCGGTCGACTTCCTCGGCGACGAGTCGCTCGTCCTGCCGTCGATTGCCGTGACCTCCGCGTGGAAGGGCTTCGGCTACTCGATGCTCATCCTGCTGGCCGGCCTGCAGTCCATCCCGAAGGAGGTGACCGAGGCGGCGACGATCGACGGCGCGGGCGGCTGGCAGCGCTTCCGCTGGATCACGCTGCCGATGCTGCGGCCGGTGCTGTTCTTCGTCCTGGTCATCGAGGCGATCCAGGCGTTCCAGGTGTTCGACCAGATGTACGTGATGACGGCGGGCGGCCCGGTCCGCGCCAGCTACGGCCTCGTGTACTTCCTCTACGACACCGGCTTCAAGTACTTCGACTTCGGCTACGCGAGCGCGCTGGGACTGGTGCTCTTCGTGGTCGTACTGGTCTTCTCGCTCATCCAGCGGCGGCTGATCGGGAGGGACGACTGATGGCAGTGCTGACCCGCGACACCGCGCCCCCGGACACCGGGGGCGGGCGCAGGACCCCGACCGGGCGGCGGGCCCGGGGGCCGGCGCGGCTGGGCCTGCCCACGCTGCTCGTGCTGGTGGCCTTCGTGACCGTCGCGCCGTTCGCGGTGATGGTGCTGGTCGCCTTCGCCCCGCACGGCGGCAGCACCCTGCCGGGCGCGTTCGACCTCACGCGCGCCACACTGCGGAACTTCGACGACGTGCTGGGCAGCTCCGACATCCTGCGCTGGGCGCTGAACTCGACGATCTACTCGGTCGTGTCCGTCGTGCTGATCCTGCTGTTCTCCTCGATGGCGGGCTACGCCTTCGCCAAGAAGCGCTTCCCCGGCCGGGAGCTCATGTTCTGGTCGTTCCTGGCCACCTTGATGGTGCCGTTCCAGGCGACGCTGATCCCGTACTACATCCTCATCTCCGAGCTGGGCGGGGTGGACACGTACTGGGGCCTGATCGTCCCGACGCTCGCCAACTCCCAGGCGGTCTTCCTGATGCGGCAGTTCATCATGCAGCTGCCGGACGAGCTGTTCGAGGCGGCGAAGATCGACGGGGCGTCGGAGTGGCGGATCTACACCACGATCGTCCTCCCCCTGATCCGGCCGATCATGGCCACACTCGGCGTGTTCGTCTTCCTGTGGCACTGGAACGACTTCCTCTGGCCGCTGGTCATCGCCCAGTCGGGAGACATGCACACCTTGACCGTCGGGCTCGCCACACTGGACGGTGAGAACGTGACGATCAACCAGGTGATGGCCGGCGCGACGATCACCGTCGTACCGTGCCTGCTCGTGTTCGGGCTCCTTCAGCGGTATCTGACGGACAGCATCGCCACCACGGGGCTCAAGTCGTGAAGGTCATCGACGTCAACCGGATCCTCGGCCCGCTCCCGCACGACGACGTCCCCAGCCGCGACGCCGCCGGACTGCGCGCGGAACTCGACCGGTTGCGCATCGACGAGGCGTGGGTGGTGCGCTCGCAGGCGGTCTACGGCGACCCCCGCGGCGTCCCTCCCGTGAGCGAGGACCGGCTGCTGTCCGTCCCGGTGCTGATCCCCGGCCCGCTGGGCACGGGGGACGTCCCGCACGTGCCCGTCGTACGGCTGTGCCCGGCGGAGCACCGCTTCCGGCTCGAGTACGGCGGCCTGCGGATGATGGACACGCTCATCGAGCGGAACACGGTCACGATGGTCGGCTGGGACTCCCTCGGCGCGAGTGAGAGACGCGCCCTGTACGCAGACTGGCAGGAGCTCCCTCCGATCGTGCTGACGGGCACCGGTTACCGCTCGCTGCACGAGGTGGCGGAGCTGCTGGCGGAGTGCGAGCAGGTGTACGTCGACACCTCGACCCTCTGCGGCCACCGCCAGGTGGAGTGGGTCGCCGAGAACTTCGGCGCGCACCGTGTGCTCTTCGGCACGGGGGCGCCGGTGACCGACGACGCCGGACCGCGTTTCCAGCTCGACCATCTGGAACTGCCCGCCGCCGACGTGGAGCTGATAGCCGCCGGCAACGCCGAGCGGCTGCTGGCGGAGGCCCGATGAGTGTCATCGACGCCCACGGGCACCTCGGCGGCTGGTTCAACTTCCCGATCCCGGACGGCTCGGCGGCGAGCCTGCTGCAGATCATGGACCGCTGCGGCGTCGAAGCCGCCTGCGTCTCGCATCTGCTGGCCGTCGGACCGGACGCGCGGGCAGGCAACGCCCTGCTGGTGGAGGAACTCGCGCGCCATCCGGGGCGCCTGCTCGGGTACGCCGTGTACCAGCCGCACGACCCGCAGGCGGGGGCGCGGCTGCGCGAACTGCTGGACGTACCGGGGATGATCGGCGTCAAGCTGCATCCGGAGACGCACCACACGGCGCTCGACTCGCCCGCCTACGACGAGGCGTTCACGATCGCCGCCGAGCGCGGGGTGCTCGTCCTCGCCCACGGCGAGTACGGGTCGCGGTGGTCGGATCCGGCGCGTTTCGCGGCCGTCGCGCCGCGCCACCCGTCGGTGCCGCTCCTGATGGGCCACTGCGGGCTGTGGCCCGAGGGCTTCGCCGCCGCGGCGCGGGCGGCCCACGCGGCGCCGAACCTGGTGCTGGAGACGTGCGGTTCGAAGATGACGGCGCGGCATCTG
Organism: Streptomyces sp. NPDC051940; assembly: GCF_040680895.1. NCBI lineage: Bacteria > Bacillati > Actinomycetota > Actinomycetes > Kitasatosporales > Streptomycetaceae > Streptomyces > Streptomyces sp. NPDC051940. The sequence goes on from NZ_JBFAXR010000023.1 coordinate 61,983, forward strand.
GTGCGGCTCGTCCGGGAGGTCGGCGCGGAGCGCGTCGCGTTCGGTTCCGACGCCGTCTTCCTCGATCTGCGGGTGGGCCTGGGACGGGTGCGGCTGGCGGACCTGACGGAGGCGGAGCGGACGCAGATCCTGTACGGGACGATGAAGGGGCTGCTGTGAGGCCTGCAGCAGGCACGGGGACGGAGCCCGTACGCACCGCTCCCTGGCCCGAGTGGCCGCCGCCCGCCACGCCCGAGCAGCGTGAGCGGCTGCTGGCGGTGCTCGACAGCGGTCAGTGGGGTGCGACGAACGGACCCGAGGTCGAGGACTTCGCCGCGGCCTTCGCGCACGCCGTCGGCGCCGCCCACGGCGTGTGCACCGTCAACGGCACCGTCGGCCTCTTCCTGGCGCTGCGGGCGGTGGGCGTGGGACCGGGGGACGAGGTGATCGTCCCGGCGTACACCTTCGTCGCCAGTGCGTCCGCCGTCGTACTGGCCGGTGCGCGGCCGGTGTTCGCGGACGTGCTGCCCGACTCGCTGCTCGTCGACCCGGAGTCGGTGGCCTCCCTCGTCGGCCCGCGCACCCGGGCGGTGATGTCCGTCCATCTCGCGGGGATGGTGGCCGACACCGGCTCGCCGGGCGTGCCCGTCGTGGAGGACGCCGCCCAGGCCCACGGCGCTGTGCGCGACGGCCGGGCGGCGGGCACGCTGGGCCGGGCGGCCGTCTTCAGCTTCCAGTCGAGCAAGGCGATGACCGCCGGCGAGGGCGGAGTCGTCGTGACGGACGACCCGGAGACGTACGAGCGGCTGTGGTCCCTGCACAACGTGGGCCGCCGCAGGGACGGCGGCTGGTACGAGCATCCGGTGCTGGGCTGGAACCTGCGGATGACCGCCTTCCAGGCCGCCGTACTGCGTCCGCAACTCGCGCTGCTGCCCGGTCAGATCGCGCACCGGGAGCGGTCGGCGCGGGCGCTGCGGGCGGCCCTCGACGAGGTCGAAGGGCTGTCGCCGCGGCCGGCCCCGGCGGGGACGGAGCGCCACACGTGGCATCTGGCGATGCTGCGGTACGACGCGGCGGCCTTCGGCGGGCGGCCGAAGGAGGAGTTCATCGCCGCCATGGCCGCCGAGGGGATACCCCTGGACGCCGGTTACCGGCCGCTGACCCGTGAGCCGTCCCTGGCGCCGTACGCGCGCGCGTGCCCGGTCGCCGAGGCGGCGGAGGCGTCGACCGTGTGGGTCCGGCAGCAGCAACTGATGGCGGACGACGAGGCGATGGCGGACATCGGGCGGGCGGCGCGCAGGGTGCGGGAGGCGTTCCGGCGTGGGCGCTGACCGGGCGGTCAGTGCGGGGGCGGCATCGGGTGGAACGCGTTGCCCAGGCCGCAGCCGCCCTCGCCGGGCATCCGCTGGATACGCGTCGGCACCCATACGAGGGTCTCACCCGGGGCGACGCGGACCACGGTGCAGTCCTGCGCGCCGAACCCGTCGCCCGGGAGCGACAGGACGACGCCGACCACGCCGTCCGACTCCCCGATCTCCGTGCGGATCGCCGGATCGAGGTCGGCCGAGCGCAGCGCCCGCCGCACCTCGGCCACGTCGACCGTGCCGCCGGCCGGCACCTTCGGCATCCTCGCGCGCACCCTCTCGAAGGGGATGCGCGGCGGCTCGGGCGGCGGGGCGAAGGTCAGCGGGGGACCGGACGGGCAGTCCGCGTCCGACGGCTCCTCGCCCCACTCGGACCTGTTGGACACCCGTACGGTGAAACAGCGCTCCACGGTGACTTGCCGCGGTTCGATCCAGCCGTCCTGGGCGCTGCCCGAGACCCGTACGACCACGCCGATGCCGTCGTCCTCGACGGTGGAGGTGCCGGTCACCTTCATGACCTCCACGCCGTCGACCCGGGAGGCCGAGTAGCCCACCTCCGCCCGCGAGCGGGGGGACTGGCCGTACAGCCGCTGGCCGAGGGCGCGAGCCGTCTCGCGGGCGGCGTCCGCCGCCTGCTCCTCGGGCGAGGGCGTGAGGCCGCAGGCGGCCGTCAGCAGCACGAGCGGGGCGATCAGCAGGGGTCGGCGCATGACGTCCACCCTTCCGGCCCGGGGCGTGCCGGGCAGCCGTGCGCGTACTCAGGCCGGAGTAGGGGTTCGTACTCAGCCGTCCGCGCGAACGATCAGACGGCGCAGGGCCGTCAGGCGTTCCCGCGGGCGGCGTGCTCGGGGGGTCAGGCCGCCGGGCCGGGCTCGAATCCCCGGAGCATCTCCTCCAGGGCCGCCTGGTCCGGCCCGACGAAGGCGGCCGCCTGCGGCGCCGCGGCGAGCATGTCCAGACAGTCCGCCGTACGTCCGCGCACCGGGGGCAGATGGGTGCTCAGGATCAGCTCCGGGTCCATGTCCCGCAGGGGCGCGACCGTTTCGAGGTAGCGGTCCCGGTCGACGTTGTGCACCCAGGGGCTGTCGACGGTCGCCCAGAGCAGTTGCGCGGCGCGCAGCTCCTCGGCGCCGAGATTGCCGACGTCGTCGCAGGTGGCGAGTTCGGCGGTGGGCATGGGCCCGCCGAAGCAGTCGGAGCTGAAGCAGGCGCGGGTGGACTCGTCGTAGAACGCCGTGGTCGCGGGATTGTCGAAGAGCGGCGGGCGGAACGCGGTCAGCCGGCGGTCGCCGACGTCGAGGTACTGGCCGGGGTTGAGCAGGTGGACGCGGTCCATCGGCAGCGGCCGCTCCGTCGACATGATGCCCATGCCGAGGTACGTCGTGACGACGCGGGCCCGTGGGGCGGCGTCCAGCAGCTGGAAGAGGCCGCCGGTGTGGTCGCGGTCCGGGTGCGTCAGCCAGATCCACCGGACGTCGGCGGGGTTGAGCACCGTACCGAGCGACTCCAGGAAGTCGCGGTCGGGCAGGCTCAGGCCCGTGTCGACCACGACGGGCTCGGCGGCGTGCAGGACGAAGGCGTTGACGGGGACGTGGCCGAGGCCCGGGGCCTCCAGCTGGTCGGCGAGGACGGTGATGTCCGGGGTGAGGCGGTTGATGTACATGGCGCGGTGTTCCTTGGTCGGCGGGGCGGACGGTGGGTCCGGCACCAGGTTTGTCCGTGTGCCCCCGGACGGCGCTGTGCGACACGGAACATCACCCGCCCGGCTGGCGTGGCCGGGCCCGCCGTTGACGCCTCAGGCGGGGAGGCGGGCGTACACCTCGATCTCGATCTTCATACGCGGGTCGGCGAGGCCGCACACCATCATGGTCGCGGCGGGGCGCACGGTGCCGAAGCGGGCGCGCAGGACGGGCCAGCAGGGCTCGAAGTCGGTGCGGTCGGGCAGCAGGTAGCGCACGCGCACGACGTCGGCGAAGGTGCAGCCGGCCTCCCGCAGCGCCTCCTCGATGTTCGCCAGGCACTGCTCGGCCTGCGCGGTCACGTCGTCGGAGATGGTCATGGTGCGGTAGTCGAAGCCGGTGGTCCCGGAGACGTGCACCCAGTCGCCGTCCACCACGGCCCGGGCGTAGCCGATCTGCTCCTCGAAGACCGATCCGCTGAGGATCACGCGTCGCTCACTCATGCGGGGAACCGTAGGGTGAGCTGCTGTGATACGTCCAATATCGAGCGGCGGCCCGGCTGATATCCCAGAGGATATGAGCCGGCCGGAACTCCCCCTCCCGCAGCTGTATGCCTTCGTCGTGCTCTCCGAGGAGCTGCACTTCGGCCGGGCGGCCGACCGGCTGGGCATCGCGCAGCCGCCGCTCAGCCAGCAGATCCGGCGGCTGGAGGCGAAGGTCGGGTACGAGCTGTTCCACCGCGCTCCGGGAGGCGTCTCCCTCACGGCCGCGGGCGCGGAGCTGCTGCCGGGCGCCCGGCGGGCGCTGGACGCGCTGGCGGACGGGCTGTCGGCGGCCCGGGCCGTGGGCGGAGGGGAGGCGGGACTGCTGCGGCTCGGGTTCGCGGGGTCGCTGGCGCTCACCATGCTGCCGGGGGTGCTGCGGCGGTTCCGGGAGCGGTATCCGGGGGTGGAGCTGGACATCCGGGAGATGACCTCCGCCCCGCAGCTCGTCGCTCTGCGCGAGCGGAGGATCGACGCGGGGCTGCTGAGGGAGCCGCCGGCCGCTGAACCGGGGCTGCGCTTTCGGACCGTGCTGTCGGAGCGGCTCGTCGCCGTCCTCCCGTCGTCGCATCCGCTCGCGTCGGAACGGACCGTGCCGGTGTCGCGGCTGGCGTCGGACCCGTTCGTGCTGCTGCCGCGGTCCGCGGGCCCCCAGTTGTACGACCGGATCGTCGGGGTGTGTTCGGCCGCCGGCTTCGTCCCCCGCGTCGCGCAGCACGCCGTCGAGTGGCAGACCGTCTGCGCGTTGGTGGAGGCCGGCATGGGGGTGTCGCTGGCCCCGGCGGGCGTCCGGCGGATCCGGCTGCGCGGTGTCGCCTTCCGGTCGCCGGCCGGTCCGCCGTCCTGTACGGACGTCGCGGTCGCGTGGCGGGCGGAGGACCGGAGCCCTCTCGTGGGGCGGCTGCTGAAAGCGCTCGACGCGGCTGCGCCGGGCGGCGGATGATGTCCGTATGACTGACGAGTGGATCACCGTCGCCTCGTACCGGAACGTCAAGGGAAGCCCGAACCCGGCCGACGCGCTGCGGGCTTGACTGCGTGAGCGGGGCATCGACTGGATGCCCCTGCGGGCGGAGGACGTGCGGATCGACGTGGGGCGGACGGCGGGGAGCGACGGCAGCGTGCAGTGCTGGGCGAGCGTCCACGTGCTCGGCTCGGCCCTCCGCCCCCTGGGGCTCCATCCGGACCAGCCCGCCTCGCGGGTGAACGGCCCCTCGCCGCCCGCTTGGTGGCATGCGGAGGCCGAGCGGTCGGCCGGGGGGTGGTGAGGGGGCGGCTCCCGTCTCTTGCGTGCCCGGTGGGATGATCCGCGGCATGGGCTACGTACTTGAGGCCGTCATCGCCGGCGAGCGGCTCCTCGCGGAGGCGATGCGTGAGTCGGCCGCCCTACGGGTCGCGCCGCTCGGCCAGGGGCTGTCGCTGATGCCGGTGACGGAGTCGCTGTACGACGCGTTCACGGACGGTTCCGACAGGCGGCCCTACGGCTTCCGGAGGCTGCCCGGCGGCTTCGAGCTGACGTTGGCGCGGTGGTCGGCGGCGGGGCCCGTGGCGTATGTGGAGGTCGAGTTCTTCGGGGGGAGGGGGGAGCAGCGCGCCGTCGTGTGGCACGAGGGCGCGGTCGTGCTGGGGCCGCTGTTCAACGGTGAGGACGAGCGTTTTGCGGCGGAAGGCAGCCCGGTTTCACAGGCGTTGCGTCGGTTGGGTGCCGTCGCGGGTGCGGAGGTCGACGAGTTCTGGGCCGTCGGGCTGCAGCGGCACCGCGGCACGGACGACTGGCTCGGCGGCTGAGGCGCCGTTCCGGCGTACCGCTCAGGAGCCGAGCCGGCCCAGCACCTCGCCGAAGCCCTCGATCGCCCGCAGCGCGTCCGCCTGCGGCATGCCGGGTGGCTGGACGCGCAGGATCACGCCGTCCGCCCCCATCGCCGCGTAGCGGCCGAGGGCGTCCGCGCACTGCTCCGGTGAGCCGATGACACTGCGCGCCGCGATGTCGTCCCACTGCTGGGCGTAGCGCGCCGCGTCCGTCGAGGTGCGCTTCCAGTCGCCGTACGCGTCGTACAGGCCCCGCAGCGGGTCCTCCAGGGCCGCGCGTGCCTGCTGGGCAGTGGGGGCGCAGTAGCCCTCGCGGCAGACCAGGACCTCGGCGCCCAGCGTGCCGGGGCCGCGGTCGTAGGAGCGGTACGCGGCGATCTTCTCGGGGAGTTCGGCGTCCGTCTCGTTGAACGACGTCGTCCAGCCGTCGCACATGCGCGCCGTCCGCTCCAGCGCCGCGGGGACGCGGCCGCCGTTCCAGATGCGGGGGCGGGGGCGCTGGGCGGGGCGGGGGGAGAGAAAGGCGTCCCGCAGCGTCGTGAAGCGGCCCTCGTACGACACCGACTCTTCGGTCCACAGCCGGGTGACCAGCTCCACGCACTCCTCGAAACGTGCCACCTTCTCCTTCGGCTGCGTGCCGTACAGGGTGAACTCCTCGGGCCGGTAGCCGAGGACGAAGCCCGCCGTGAGGCGACCGCCGGAGAGGACGTCGATATGGGCGAGCGTCTCCGCCAGCCAGACGGGCTGGTAGACCGGGGCGATCAGCCCGGCGGTCGCGAGCCCTATGCGCTCGGTGTGCGCCGCGAGCCAGGTCAGCGATGTCAGGGCCTCGTGGTAGCCGGGGCGGTGCAGATGGCGCTCGCCGAGCACCACCCAGTCGAATCCCGCCTGTTCGGCGAGCCGGGCCTGCTCGACGGCGTCCGCCAGCATCGGCCGGTCGGCCTTGTCCGCGTAGAGGTTGACGTACAGGCCGAGTCGCATGGCCGGGCTTCCCTTCCCTTTACGGTCTGGACCGTAAAGGTTAGCGTGTGGCCCGGGGCCGTCAAAGGGTCCGGAGGCCGTGACAGGAGGCTGGTGTGACGGACGAGCTGAGGCGGCGGCTGCGCGGTACGGTGCTGCCGGCGGTGCTGACTCCGATGGACGACCGGGGCGTCGTCGACCACGAGGCGCTGCGGGGGTACGCGGGCCGGATGGCCGCCCAGCCCGTCGGCGGCTTCGCGGTGTGGGCGCACACCGGCCGCGGTCTGTACCTCGACGACGTCGACCGGGCGCAGGTGCTGCGGACGTGGCGGGAGGCGACGGACAAGCCGCTCGTCGCGGGGGCGGGCGTGCCGCGCGGTGTCCGTACGGCGACGGTGGAGGACGCCGTCGAGGCCACCGTCGCGATGGCGGTGCGGGCGGCGGAGCTGGGCGCGGACGCGGTGATGGTGTATCCCCTGGCGGAGTTCGCCCGGTTGCCCGACGGGCACGAGCGGGCGGTACGGCTGCACGAGCGGGTCGCGGAGGCCAGCGGGCTGCCGGTGCTGGGGTTCTTCCTGCACGGGGAGGCGGGCGGTTACGCGTATCCGCCCGGGCTCGTACGGGACCTGCTCGCCCTGCCGCACTCCCTGGGCCTCAAACTCGCCACCCTGGACCGGGCGATGGCCTGCCAGGACGCCATCCGCGCCGCGCAGGGGACGGGACGGCTGGTCGTCACCGGCGAGGACCGGATGTTCGGGCCCAGCCTGATGTGGGGCGCCGACACGGCGCTCGTCGGCATCGCCGCCGCGCAGGCGCCGTTGACGACGGCGGTGCTCGGGGCGTGGGCGGGCGGTGACCACGACGCGTTCGTCGCGGCGTCGGCCCGCCTCGACCGCTTCGCGGAGGCGACCTTCTACGCCCCGATCGAGGGATACGTCCAGCGCATGCACTGGGCGGCGGCCTGGGAGGGCCTCATCCCGGAGCAGGCCGCCCACGACCCGTACGGCCCGCGGCTGCGGGGGGCGGAGCGGGAGCGGGTGGTCCGGTGCCTCGAGGAGCTGGCGAAGGAGGGGTGAGGGTCGGGCGGTCGGGCGCGGCTTTCGCTCCGGGGGGTGACCCCCGGACCCCCCGGGGGTGATCCCCGGACCCCTGGGAGGTGATCCCCGGACCCCCGGGCATGAGGGTCGGGGTACCAGCCCGGCGGAGCCGAGTGCCGCGGTTCTTGGGGGTCCCCCCAAACCCCCGTCGGGTCTGGCAGGTCGGTTGGTACCGGCCGTGGAGTCGTCGGGCGGAGCGGGAGCGTCGGGGTTTGCTGGCGGGTGGTCCTTGGGCCCCGGGCAGGTATGGGGGTCGGCGGTGCTGGCCCGGCGGAGTGGCGTGCCGCGGCTTTTTGGGGGGGGTGCCCCAAACCCCGGACCGGTTTGGCAGGTCGGTTGGGACCGGCCCGGAGTTGTCAGGCGGAGCGGAGCGTCGGGGTTTGCTGGCGAGTGGCCCTCGGGCCCCGGGCGGGCATGAGGGTCGGCGATGCCGGGCCGGTGGAGCGGAGTGCCGCGGTTCTTGGGGGGTGCCCCCCCGAAGCCCCGTCGGGTCTGGCAGGTCGATTGGGACTGGCCCGGAGTTGTAGGGCGGAGCAGTGCGTCGGGGTTTGCTGGCGGGTGGTCCTCGGGCCCCGGGTGGGCATGGGGGTCGGCGGTCGGGCCCCGGCCCGGGCCGGGCAGGCAGGTCAGCTGGGGTGGCTGGCCCGGGGTTCGCCGGGCGGAGTGGCGTGCTGCGTTTTCCCAGGGGATGGCCCGGCCGGGCGAGCAGGTCAGCCGGGGTGGTTGGTTGGGCTTCGCTGGGCGAAACGGGGCAGCGCGGGGCGGGAGGTGACCGTTCGGGTGGCGGGCTGCGGGCGGTCGGCCGCGTGGTGCGGTGGTGAACGCCGGGTGGTCGGCCGTGTGGTGCGGGGATTGCGTTGGTCGGGGTGGCCCGGTGGCCGCTTTGCTTCGTCGTGCGCGGTCCCGCCCGCACTCCCGGCTGGGGGCCGGGGGTCATCCCCCGGACGGGTGTGGCAGGTTGAACAGGGCTGCTGCGTTGCGCCACAGGACCCGGGCGCGTTCCTCCGGGGTGAAGCCCGCGTCGCGGATGACGCCCAGTGCCACGCTGGGGTCCAGCAAGGTGGCGTCCGTGCCGAAGAGGAGGCGCGTGACCGGGACGCCCGCCTCGCGGGCGTACGTGACGCGGTCCGCGTCCGTGATGGTGCGGCAGTGCTCGAGGTACAGGCGGTCGCACGCCGCCGCCGCGTGGGCCGCCTCGCGCCAGGCGTCTCCGCCCGCGTGGCCGACGACGACGCGAAGGCGCGGGAAGTCCGCCAGGAGGGCGGGGAGGAGGGACACGTCCGCCTCCCACGTGTGCAGGAGGAGAGGGACCCCCAGCTCGTCCAGCAGCGCGAACGCCTCGCGCATCTGCCGGGATCCGATCGCACACCCCGGGTAGTGCGTGTGGATCTTCGCCCCCACGAACCGGCCGCCCGCCAGGTGGCGGCGCAGGTCCGCCGCGCTCTGCTCGATGCGGTTGGGGTTGACCACCGCGTAGCCGTACAGCCGGGGCCGGTCCGCGAGGACGCGCGCCAGCGCCGCGTTCCCGGCCACCGCGTCGTACGTCACGCCCTCCGCGGCCGAGACGATCTGCAGATCGATCCCGTACCGGTCCATCAGACCCAGGTTCAGGTCCGCGCCGTCGACGTCCATGTGGAACGGCCACGGACCCCAGTGCGCGTGCACATCGATGATCGGCATCAGCTCAGCAGCCCTTCGACGTTCCCGCCCGCGACGGCCTTGCGGTCGGCCTCGCCGATCCGCGCGTACCGCAGACGCAGCGTCTGCGGGGAGAGGTCCATGAACGGCGTCCGGGAGCCGAAGACGAGGTGGCCGGACCCGACCGTGTCCACGACCCGTTCGATGGAGTCGGGCGCCGACAGCATCCGCGTCGTGATCATGAAGCCCGACTCGTGCCGCGCCAGCAGCAGGAAGTCCGCCAGCAGATACGCGTGCAGGTCGAGGAACACCACCCGCGCCCCCCGGCCCGTGAGCCCCGGGCCGAAGCGGCGCGGGTCGCCGTCGTGCAGCAGCACCATGTCCCGGGCCAGCGCCTGTTCCACCACGTGCCGGTAGCCGGGGAAGCCCGGCTCCGGACCGCCCTGCTGCACGGTGAACAGCCGCAGGAAGCGCACGCCCGCCGCCCGCAGCGCGTCCAGCTGCTCCTCCGCGGCGAGCGCGTCGCGCAGGTCGACCGTGCCGACGGGCAGCAGCTCCGGGGAGTCCGCGAGGTCGCGGAGCGTCTCGGCGTTGCCGGCGGCGTCGTCGAAGAGCGCACCGCGCGTCGACAGGGCCAGCGCCCGTTCGACGGGGGAGCGGGACAGCCGCTCGCGTACCTCCGCCAGGCCCACGTCCCGGTGGGCCTGCGGCCAGGGCCCGTAGAGGACGTCCACATCCCACAGGACCCGCTCGTCGTCCGTCGGCGTCAGCCACTCGTACGGCTCCGGCTCGCCCGTGCTCCCGGTCGGCGCCGTCATGAGCCGTGCGCCAGGCGGATCGCGCGGGCGATGTCGTCCACGTCGGCGGGGGAGTAGCCCTCGTTCCAGTCCAGCCCCAGCAGCGTGTGCCCGATCAGCCGCTCAGCCTGCGGGCACAGCCCGTCCGGATAGCCGGTGAACACGGGGTTGGCGTACAGCGGCCGCTCCAGATAGCCGGGGAACGACGGGATGCCCTCGGCCGCGAGTGCCTTCGCCCAGCGGGCGTTGTCGTCGACGAGCAGCGGATACACCCACCAGGCGTGCCCGTCCGGCCGCGGCGCGGTCCGTACGCCGTCCAGGCCGGCCAGCGCGGCGGTGAGCCGCGCGGCGCGCTCCCGGCGGACGCGGACGACGTCCGCCACCTTGCCGAGCTGGGCCCGGGTGACGGCCGCCGTCAGCTCCGGCATCCGGTAGTTCAGGCCCGGCACCCGGTGGACGCGGCCCTCGGAGCGGTCCCAGCCCTTGTCGGCGAACAGCCGCATCCGGCGGGCCAGCCCGGGGTCGTCGGTGATCGCCAGGCCGCCGTCGCCGGCGGTGATGTGCTTGTACTGCTGGAGGCTGAAGCAGGCGATGTCGCCGAACGTGCCCAGCAGCCGCCCGTCGCCGTCCTCCGCCAGCCACGCCTGCGCACAGTCCTCGATGAGCACCAGCCCGTGCCGGTCGCAGACGGCGCGCAGTTCGGCGATACGGGCGGCGGCGCCGAAGAGGTGGACGGCGATGACCGCTTTCGTGCGCGGGGTGACGGCCGCCTCCACCGCGGAGGGGTCGAGGTTTCCGTCGTCGGGGAGGACGTCGGCGAACACCACCCTGCCGCCCTCCGCCAGCACGGGCGCCACCGTGCCGAAGTCCGAGAGCGGCGTCGTGATGACCTCGTCGCCGGGGCGGATCCCGGCCGCGGCCACGGCCAGGTGCAGGGAGGCGGTCCCCGAGCTGCACGCCACCGCGTGCGTACGTCCGTACAGCCCGGCCATCTCCCGCTGCAGCGCGGGGACCTCGGTGCCGAACGTGCCGCACAGGACGCCGGAGTCGAGGACCCGCAGCACCGCCGCCCGCTCCTCGTCGCCGATCGTGCGCCCTCGCGGACTGAGAACAGTGGGCAGCGGCCTCTCCCGTACGGGCATGACAGCGATATCCTCTCGGGGCGGCGGTCGTTATGGCCTGGACCGAAAACTAGGCGCCGGGATGAGAGGCGTCAACCCTGCCGCAAGGCATCCGTAACGCTCGGTGAAGCCTAGACTGACGGGCGACATTCGGGACCCGGCCGGAAGAGGCCGACGTATTGGAGGAGACCGGCGGATGGCGCTGACCGTCGGGGTGATCGGCCCCGAGGACCTGGTGCAGAAGGTGCTGGCGGCCGGCGCTCCCGGCGCCACCCAGCTGTTGGGTCTGCCGTACCGGCACGAGGACGAGACCCTCGACGTCGTACGGGAGGCGACGGCGTCCGGCGCGGACGCCCTGCTCTTCACCGGCGTGGTGCCGCACGCGCTCGCGGCCCAGGCCGGCCTGCTCGACCGTCCGGCCATGTACGTCCCGTACAGCGGCGCGACCCTGCTGCGCGCCCTGGTGGAGCTGCTGCGCCTCGGCCACGACGTGTCCCGCGTGTCCATCGACACCCTGCAGCGCGGCGAGGTGGTCGAGACGCTCACGGAGGCCAAACTGCCCACGGAGCACGTGCACGTGCTGCCGTACCGGCCCGGGCTGACCGGCGACGACCTGGTGGCCTTCCACCTCGGCGCCCGCGACAAGAAGGGCACCCGGGTGGCGATCACCTGCCTGGGCTCCGCGTACCACGCGCTCGACAACGAGACGCACGCCGTGCGCCTCGCGCCCTCCCGGCACTCCATCCGCGCCACGCTGCAGTCGCTGGTGCTCACCGCCTCCGCCGCACACAGCGGCGACGCGCAGGTGGCGCTGGGCATCGTCGACGTGCCGGGCGACTCCGCCGCCGACCCCTCCGCCGCCGACTCCGAACTCGCCGCGGACCTCGCCGCGCTGGGCGGCAGCCTCGCCCGGCTGCCGGACGGGCAGCGGCTGGTGGTCACCACCCGGGGCGTGCTGGAGAAGACCAGCGAGCGCTTCACCCGGCTGCCGCTGCTGGACACGCTCGCGGCGCGGCACGAGTCGGCGCACGTGGGCTTCGGCCTCGGCCGGACCGCCGCGGAGGCCGAGTCGCTGGCCCGGCGGGCGGTGAACCGGGCCCGTGCGGTGGGGCCGGTGGCGGGCGTGGTGTCCATGCGCGACGACGTCGACATCGTCGTCGGCGCGGACGCCGCCGACGGCCTCGCCCCGGCCGGTCCCGAGAACCTCGCCCTGCTCGCCCGCCGGGTCGGCCTCAACCCGCAGACCCTCGACAAGCTGCGCGAACTCGTCGCCGCCAGCGAGGCGGAGGGGCTGACCGCGCAGGCCGTGGCCGAACACCTCGCCGTCCAGCAGCGCACCGCCCGGCGGGTGCTCAAGCGGCTGGAGCGGGCGGGGGTCGCGGTGCCGATCGGCAGCCAGCAGCAGGGGCAGACGGGGCGGCCGCCGATCGTGTACCGGATGCGGTTCTGACGGCTGCCGCAGGCGTCGGCGGCCGCACCCGCGCCCCGGGTGCGACGCCTTGCCACAGCGCCGCGCGCCAATTACGGTCTAGGCCGTAACTCGTTGGACGGCCGGGACGTCCTGCCGTCGGGTGCCGGTACGCCCGGCTTCAACGAAGGAGCCGCGCTTGAGAGTCGCCTCGGTCCGCACCCGTGTCGTCAGCGCACCGTATGTGCGCCCCTTCGTCATCAGCAGCGGTGCCAGCCCCGACCTGGTCAGCCTCGTCGTCGAGGTGACGACGGACGAGGGCCTCACCGGTTACGGCGAGGCCTCGCCCATGACGGCGTACACCGGCGACACGCTGCCCGGACTCACCGCCGCCGTCACCGAGTACGCCGGCCCCGCGCTGATCGGCCGCGACCCGCTGGACGTGGCGGGCGCCCACGCGGCGATGGACGCGGCCATCCGCGGCCAGCAACTCGCCAAGGCGGCACTCGACCTGGCCCTGCACGACCTCGCGGGGCGCGTCGCGGGCTGGCCCGTGCACGTCCTGCTCGGGGGGCGGATCCGGGAGCGGGTGCCGACCACCTGGGTGGTGGGCCTGGGCACCCTGGAGGAGATGGCGGCGGAGGCTGCGGAGTACGCCGCGAAGGGCTTCACGCACATCAAGGTCAAGGGCGGTGTGGACCCGGCCGCGGACATCGAACTGGTCCGCGCGGTACGGGCCGTGCTGCCGCCGGGAACCGAACTCTCCCTCGACGCCAACGAGGGCTACGACCCGACCACCGCCGCCCGCACGCTGGCCCGGATGGCCGACGCGGGCCTGGACCTCGTCGAACAGCCGCTCCCGCGCTGGGACCTGGACGGGCTTGCCGCGCTGCGGCGCCGGATCGGCGTGCGGGTGATGGCGGACGAGAGCATGCAGTCCCCGCACGACGCCCTGGAGATCGTCCGGCGCGGCGCGGCGGACGTCCTCAACATCAAGATCCTCAAGGTCGGCGGCCTGCACCGGGCCCGCCAGGTCGCGGCGGTGGCAGAGGCGGCGGGCCTCGCGGTGAAGATCGGCTCGATGCCCGAACTGGGCGTCGCCACCCTGGCCGCCGTCCATCTGGCGGCGGCGCTCCCGCACGCCACGGTCCCGGCGGACCTGGTGGGCCCGCTGATGGTCCGTGAAGAGCCCCTGGCACCCACCGCGTTCGCCTCCGCGGGCACGGGGTGGGTGAAGGTCCCGACGGGCGCGGGGCTGGGGCACGACCTGGGCTGAGCGCGCGCGGCGCTCCCCGGCCCGAGCGAGCGGGCCGAGGAGCGCGGCAGGGCGCGACGGAGTCAGACGTGTCGAGGCCCGGCGGAGACGGTCGCACCCTCTCCGCCGGCCCCCCCCGGATCACCTCACCCCACGGCGATGTCGAACACGTGCATGGCGTTCTCCCCCGCCGCCACCCGGTCGCTCACGTGCGGCAGCACCACCGCGCGGACCTCCTTGCCCGGGTCCAGCGGCACGCCCGCGAAGAACACGTGCACGCCCGACGCCCGGGGCTGCTGGACGTTGCCGGGACGGTTGCGGTACGGCGTCCTGATCGCCGGATCGCTGCCCGCCGGCGGCGCGCTGTACCAGTCGGGGACCGAGAGCGTGAACTCGTCGACGCTGCCGTCCGCGTACAGCACCGCCCCGTTGCCGGAGGAGAGGCCGTACGTCGAGGCGGCCAGCAGGCCCAGCGTGCTGCCGGAGCCCGAGACGGCGATCGTGTCGCCCGAGGCCACCACGTTGTCCGGCGCCCCGACCGGGACGTCCGGCCAGGTGAACGTGACCCCGCCGTGCGTCACCGCGGCGCCCGGCGAGGCGCCCGCGGCGGCGAGGGCCTGGGCCGAGAGGCTGGAGCCGTTGCCGTCGAAGTCCGCCGCGCCGGTGTTGTCGTCGCTGCTGACGCCCACGTTGTCCCGCGACTCGGCGAGTGACTTCGGCGGATGCGGTACGACGACGGCGGTGCCCGTCGTCAGGCGCACCGGCGTCGCGTCGTCGCCGTAGACGTACGACGCGGTCGCCGGCAGCGGGTGTTCGCCCGGCGGGGCGCCGGCGGGCGGTTTCAGCACCCAGCGGGCCGTCACCGACTTGCCGGGCGCGACCGCGCCGAACGACGTCCCGGATGCGGGCTCCGCGCTCCAGCCGTCGGGGGCGGTGAACGCCAGCTTCGCCTCCTCCACGGCGATCCGGCTGTGGTTGGCCAGCGTCAGCGTGACGTCCGTGGCCTGGTCCGGCTGGAGGTAGCGCTGGCCGGTCCGCAGCGTCAGCGTCGTCGCCGGCGGCGCGTCGTCGGGGGCGCCGGGGCGCACCCGGTACAGCACGACGCCGTGCGCCGGCACGGACGCGGCGATCTGCCCGGCACTGCTGACGGAGCCCTTGGTCCACAGATCGCGCAGGGTGTACGCCGGGGCGCGCGGCAGTCCGGCCTCCGCCGCCGAGGTGCTGATCTCCGCCGCGGTCGGGCTGTCGTTCCACAGGGCGACGGCGACGTCGCCGTTCGCCAGCGGCTTGGCGATCACGAAGTGGCCGTCCGCGGTCTGGCGGACCACCCGGCCCTGGACCCCGAGCCGGTCCTGGTCGACGGCGATGGCGTCCCGGTTGAGCAGGATGTCCATGGTCTGCGGGGTGGCCCGGCGCAGGTCCGTGCCGATGAGCAGCGGTGCCGCCATGATCGACCAGAGGCTGAAGTGGGCCTGCTGCTCGGTGACGCTCCAACTGCCGTTGCCGACCTGCAGCATGTCGGGGTCGTTCCAGTGGCCGGGCCCGGCGTGGTCCGCGAGCGTCAGGTTGAAGCGCGCGATGCGGGACATGCTGGCGTAGTTGGGCGCGATGTCACCCGTCGTACGCCACAGCTGGCCCACGTCCCTGCCCCACAGCCAGGGCTGGTTCTGGCCCCATTCGCAGATGCTGTAGACGATGGGGCGGCCGGTCGTGGCCGAGGCCGCCCGGAGCGCCTCGCCCATCGCCGTATAGCGCTCGACGGCGTCCAGGCCGGCGTTATTGCAGTTGTCGTACTTGAGGTAGTCGACGCCCCAGTCCGCGAAGTCCTGTGCGTCCACGCTCTCGTAGGTGCGGGCGCCGGGTGTCCAGCCCGCCCCGAGGGTGCCGTCGAAGCCCGCGGTGTTGCAGGTGCGGGTCCCGCGGTCGTGGTAGAGGCCGAACTTGAGGCCCTTGCCGTGGACGTAGTCGGCGACCGTGGCGATCCCGCCGGGGAAGCGCACCGGGTCGGGTACGAGATGGCCCCCGGCGTCGCGCGAGCCCTCGGGGCCGCTCTGCGGGCGGGCCCAGCAGTCGTCGAGGTTGATGTACTCGTAGCCCGCGTCCTTCAGCCCCGTGGAGACGAAGAGGTCCGCCATCGACCTGACATAGCCCTCGTTGAAGTCGGCGCGGCAGGCGGTGTCGTTCCAGTTGTTGAAGCCCATCGGCGGAGTGGGCACGAGGCCCTGGTTCGCGACGGCGGTGGCGGTGGCGGTCGGTGGATCGGCGGCGGCGGCCTGGCCCGCCGGTGCGGCCGCCAGGCCGCAGAGCAGGGCCAGGGACACCGCGAAGGTGACCGGACTTCTTCGGGTTCGTGCCATGCGGTCGCGCGCCATGGAGTCCCACCTCGGATAGGTCCCATCTTCTCGTGACCGGCACCGTACAGATAGCGCTTTCTCCGGTCAATGGGGCAGGAACCATCGGAGGATTGGCTTACCGAGGAAACGCATTCCGCGAAACGTCACATCTCCCGCAGCACCCGGTCGCGGATCAGCGCGATCACGTCCGCCGCGTGGTCGTTCAGATAGAAGTGCCCCCCGGTGAACCAGTGGAAGACGCACTCCGCCGCCGTGTGCTCCGACCAGCTGCGCGCCTCGCCCGGCGTGACCTCCGGGTCGCTGTCGCCGTTCACGACCACCAGCGGGCAGTCCAGCGCGGGGCCGGGCTCGTAGCGGTACGTCTCCGCCGCCTTGTAGTCCGCCCGGATCGCCGGGAGTACGGCGCGCAGCAGCTCGTCGTCGCCCAGGACCGTGGGGTCCGTACCGCTCATCCGCTTGATCGTGGCGATGAGATGGTCGTCGCCCGCGAGATGGACCCGCTCGTTGGCGCGATGGCGCGATGGCGCCCGGCGGCCGGAGGCGAACAGCACCAGCGGGGTCACCCCCCGCTCCCGCAGCCGCAGCGCCACCTCGAACGCCACCGTCGCGCCCAGGCTGTGCCCGAACAGCGCCACCGGGCGGTCGCACCAGGGACGCAGCTCCTCGGCCGTACGGTCGGCGAGCAGGCGGGCGTCGTCCAGACACGGCTCGTGTCGGCGGTCCTGGCGGCCCGGGTACTGCACGGTGACCACGTCCAGCCCCGGCGACAGCGCCCGGGAGACGGGGAAGTAGTAGCTGGCGGAGCCGCCCGCGTGCGGAAAGCACACGAGCCGGGCGGCCGCGTCGTCCGCCGGGTGGAAGCGCCGTATCCAGGCGCCTGCCGTCGTTCGTGCGGTGGTCATCGGATTCCTTCCGGGTACGGCCCCTCGCGGGCCGGGTCTCGGGTCACACGAGGCTCCAGCTCGCCGGTGGCCGCCAGCCGTGACTAGGGCTCCACGTCGTCAGGCGCCGCAGCGTCGCCTCCGTCTTCTGGTCGCCGGCCGCGTGCAGCGCCGTGATCAGCACCAGCGTGACCGCCGCGATCTCCACCGGATCCGGCTCGCCGCGGATGAAGCGCACCAGCGGCTCGGGGCCGTCCATGGACGTCACGCTCCTCCTCCTCGTACGGCTCACATCGGCGGGTTGCCGTGCTTGCGGACCGGCATCGGGGCGTGCTTGGCGCGCAGCACCGACAGCGCCTCGATGAGCACCGGGCGGGTGGCCGCGGGGTCGATCACGTCGTCGACCAGGCCGCGTTCCGCCGCGTAGTACGGGTGCATGAGCTCCTGGCGGTACTGCTTCACGCGCTGCGCGCGTGCCGCCTCCGGGTCGTCCGCGGCGGCGATCTCGCGCCGGAAGACGACGTTGGCGGCGCCCTCCGCGCCCATCACGGCGATCTCGTTGCTGGGCCAGGCGAACGACAGGTCGCAGCCGATCGAGCGGGAGTCCATCACGATGTACGCGCCGCCGTACGCCTTGCGCAGGATCACCTGTACGCGCGGCACGGTCGCCGCGCAGTACGCGTACAGGAGCTTGGCGCCGTGCCGGATGATGCCGCCGTGCTCCTGCGAGCCGCCCGGGAGGAATCCCGGCACGTCCACCAGGGTCACCAGCGGGATGCTGAACGAGTCGCAGGTCTGGACGAACCGGGCCGCCTTCTCCGAGGCGTTGATGTCCAGCACCCCGGCCTGCTTCAGCGGCTGGTTGGCGACGATGCCGACGACGTGGCCGTCGAGCCGGCCGAAGCCGCAGATGATGTTCTGGGCCCAGTTGGCGTGCACCTCGAACAGGTCGCCGTCGTCGATGATCTCCTCGATCACCTGGTACATATCGTAGGAGCGGTTGGGGTCGACGGGGACGAGTTCGATGAGCTTCTCGTTACGGCGGCCGGCCGGGTCGTGCGGCTGGTGCCACACGGGCAGTTCGCGGTTGTTGGACGGCAGCAGCGAGAGCAGGTGCCGCACCTCGGCGATGCAGTGCTCCTCGTCGTCGTACAGGAAGCCGCTGGCTCCGGAGACGGACGAGTGGACGACGGCGCCGCCGAGTTCGTTGTGGCCGATCTGCTCGCCGGTGACGGCCTGCACCACGTCGGGGCCGGTGATGTACATCTGCGAGATGTCGCGGACCATGAAGACGAAGTCGGTCAGGGCGGGGGAGTACGTCGCGCCGCCCGCGCACGGGCCGAGCATCACGCTGATCTGCGGGATCACGCCGGACGCGGCCACGTTGCGGCGGAAGATGCCGCCGTAGCCGGCGAGGGCCGTCACGCCCTCCTGGATCCGGGCGCCCGCGCCGTCGCTCAGCGCGACGAGGGGGGCGCCGGAGGTCAGGGCGAGGTCCATCACCTTGTGGATCTTCTCCGCGTGGGCCTCGCCCAGGGAGCCGCCGAAGATGCGGAAGTCGTGGGCGTACACGAAGACGGTGCGGCCCTCGACCTTGCCCCAGCCGGTGACCACGCCGTCGGTGTGGGGGCGCCGGTCCTCCAGGCCGAAGCCGGTGGCCCTGTGCCTGCGCAGCTGTTCGATCTCGCGGAACGTGCCGGGGTCGAAGAGCAGGTCGAGCCGCTCGCGCACGGTGAGCTTGCCGCGGTCGTGCTGGGCGTCGGAGGCGCGCTGGGACGGGCCGCGTTCGGCGGCCTCCTTCACCGTACGCAGCTCGGTCACCCGGACGCTCAGGTCTGAGGCCGTCATACACACCCCTTTCGATGCGGCTGGCCTCCGGCGGGTCCGGCGGCAGAGACTTTCCGGGGGCTCCGCCCCCGGGCCCCCTTGGGCGGGGGTGGCTGGGTTGGTGCGGTCGGGGGACCTGGTGACGCTGCCGTTCGCGCTGACCGCGCTCGCGTGCGG